>JABDDQ010000009.1 GCA_013287545.1 Bacteroidota bacterium
ACTACATTTAATTACGTAAGCACTTGCCAATATTTTAAATTATTAAGAAAGACAGGAACATCAAATATTATACCTACGTTAGGTTGGGACTTAACTTCATGTGTATCAAATTTATTACCTGCACCGCGCATTATAGGTTATAATGGGACTAAATGGAAAGATTTGGGAGAATCTAATTTAACTTATGCTCCAAGTGGCGGAACTATTAGCGCAGCTTCGGCAGTAACACAATATGGTGCTTTTACAATTGGCAATAGCAACCCATTAATAACAAACACGCCTAATGGTGATACATGTTTTGCTGCTATTATAATGCCAGATAGCACAACCTCTCTACTAAATGGGCAAACTCAAAGCACGGGACATAAATGGTATACGTTTACGCCTAAAACGCCTGAAATAAAAATTACGCTTACTAATACAAACATGAGTTCAAATCACATACATGACATAATGCTTTTTGAAGGAGCTTGTTATGTATATCAAGGTGTTGGTCATGATTCTGCATGGAGAGATACAACCCTTACAATTACATTACATGAAGCCCAAGTTGGTACACCCTATTTTATAGAAACCTTTAGGCAACGAAACAATTGTTCTTTATGTTCTGCATCATCGGCAAACTTTAATATAAAAGTGCAAAGCCTCCCAACCCCTGTGCAAACAGTAACAAACAGCGTTGTTTATCTAAACGGGCATCCATCCCATATGGCCGAGCAAGTAGTTATCCGTATTAATAAAGCCTATTTAAATGCTACCAACGTTAACAATACAAGTTTAGTAAGCGGTACAGCCTCGCAGTTTTTTGATACAGTCGTTATCAACTCTATAGCTAATCTGCTTTATAACAACAATGTTGGAACAGTTAATGGCTTGACTGTAAAAAAAGTGTATCCTAAAATGACTTTTGCAGATACAATTACATTGAGTAGAGATAGTCAATTAGTACGTCAATCAGCCCTTTTTGAAACGTTTATTCTTAGCCTACCGAAAAACACAAGATTATTTTGGACAAGCAGAATGTTAACCTTTGCTAATAAGGTAATGTATTCAGACCCTAACTTGGTAATGACTTTAACAGGTGCACCTGATGACCCGTATTATGCACTGAACCAAGATAACTTGCATGATGGAACTGGAACATATCCCAATGGAAATATTAATGCTGAAGGGGCATGGAATATTGAAACAGGAAAAAGTTTTATTAATATTGGCGTTTATGATACGGGAATTGACCAAACGCATGTAGAGTTAAGCGGTAAAGTTATTGACGGATGGAATTATACGGGCAGCGGCATTGGTTCAAGTTTAATATCAGGTACATGTGATGATGGGTATATAGGTCATGGTACTGCTTGTGCAGGAATAATAGGAGCAATTAGAAATAATACGATTGGATTTGCAGGTATAGCAGGAGGGAATGATTCTATTGGAAATCTCGGTTGCTCTCTTTATGACATGAAAATTTTTGACTCACAAGGAACCCCTGCAAGTTCAACAAATTTAGCCCGAGCAATTCAAGAAGGTGCTACTGCTTACGGATTGCATGTTATGAATAACAGTTATGCCAATTTTAGCGGTGTATATGATAGGGTTCTTCATGATGCGGTTGAAGCCGCTGCACAAAGTGGAGTTATTTTTGTAGCTTCAAGAGGAAATTATTACGGAAGCGGTACCACTTGCTACGGTGGGCCAAGTAATTACAACGTAGGCGACGTTACATACCCCGCCTGTTTTGCTGACTATATGGTTATAAATGTTGGTGCAAGTGGGTGGGATGGAGAATCTAAATCCCCACTTAATGGAAATTCTGGAGATGCTTGCGATAATGACCTAATATCTATGAGCGGCGAAAACATAGATGTTATTGCCCCAGGAACATCAGTAATAGTGTCTAAAACCACGGCAAGTTCTTGTTCTGGTCTTGGTTATGGTTCAAGCGATTACGCTTCGTTCGGTGGAACTTCTTCGGCAGCTGCCCATGTTTCAGGAGCGGCAGGTCTTATATTAAGTCAAGCCAATTCAGGTGCAGTAGCACCTGACAACTTAGCTATTGAAGATGTTGAATGGCTTTTACAGAAAAGTGCAAATAATAGATATTCAGGTGCAGGGCATTATGATAGTGATAATGGCTGGGGAATAATTAATGCAGGAACCGCACTAAACAATATCGAAAATGGGACATTTAAAATACAACACTTTGCAATGAATGATAGTAAAGGTACTACTTGGAATGGAGGTAAAGGTAACTCCCCATACAGTGTTAATCAAACAATTACTCTAACACAACCATACGATACTTTAAACGCAACCAGCTATAATGGAGATGTTTGGCAATGGAATATTGAATTACATTATACGTTAGATGACCCGAATGATGTTGTTTGGGCAGCTTGGCCTCGTTTTAGCGCTTCTAGTGGATTTTCATGGGTAGAACCATTACCTACTGATAACTGGTGCCAATTAGTTAATTTTACTAACCATGAAGCAAATTTAATAACATACCAATACGATATTAAACGGGATGCGAGTGGCCCTATTGACCCGCTTTATCCAGCAAATATATATGTTGGTATTTCAATCTATACTTATAACTCTACGACAGGCATCAATAAATATGAATCTGATAATACGATACTAAGTGTTTATCCTAACCCGACTCAGGAAAAGGCAACTGTAGGTTTAAAGCTTACCAAGGCCGAAAAAATTTCATTAGAAATATTTGATATGCAGGGTACACTTATTAAAACTATTGCCAAAGAAAAGTTACAAGAGGGAAACCACGAGTTTCATATTTCAGTTAGTGATATTGCCCAAGGTGTGTATCAAATTAAACTATCTACCGAAACTTTATCTAGCACTAAAAAGCTCATTGTTGTTAGATAGTTTTGAATGATGAATTTAACGATTATCGGGCACTTTGCGTGCCCGATTTTTGTATATTAGCTTTGCGCTTTAAAGTGTTGAAATATGAAGATAAGATTTTTTTTAGTAATTATTTTAGCACTAATTTTTTCTTGCTCACAAAAAACAACTTCCCTAAAAAAAACTGAAACAAAGCAACCGCCTGAAATAAATAAAACAAAACAGCAGGAAAAAATACCGTTCGATTATTGCACTTCAAATATTAAACAAGGGCTTTATGGATGTTGTACAAAGTTAACAGGAGATTGTCAGCTTCCAAGGGATACAAATAGGTGTAAATTTTATGCCGTAAAAAGAACTATTTTTATATATGAGGCAACCACGATGAAGCAAGCTAGCATACATGGCTATTGGTGCGACCAAATAAAGAGTAAATTGGTTGCACAAACTGAATCAGACAACAACGGCTGCTTTCAAATAGAACTACCAGTTGGTGAATACAGCATTTTTGTATTTGAAGAAGGCAAGTATTATTTTTTAACTACGAGTAATAATTTTGTAATTAACCGAGCAACCGTCGACTCAAATAAAGTAACAAAACGTGGTGTCAGAATTAAAATAGCTAGTGATTAATGAAAAGAAAATAAATAATGAAAATAAGATTTTTGATACTATTAATTTGCGTGCTTTTTGTAAGCTGTAAAAGAGATACTTCTGTGCCTGTTAATAATAAGACAGGAAATGCAAATCAACCTTGTATAGATACGCTTAAAATACCACCTTACAATGATACGCTATACAATTGTCCAAGATTTAACCCTAATAATCCTAACGAAATTATTTATGTACAAGGCATTCATAGTCAGAATTTAATACGCTTAGTGAAGAAAAACCTTACTACCAATGCAGAAACTTTTATTATTGATAGTATTTGGGGTATGCCTGATTGGAGTGTGAAAGACTGGATAGTATTTAACCATGCCGATAATCAGGTGTGGAAAATTAAAAGCAACGGAGATAGTTTAACTTTGCTAACCACTCATATGCAAGGCGGCTTCTATGCTATTTGGAGCCCTGATGGAAATAAAATTGCGTATAAAAACACAAATACAACCGCCATTTTGATTTGCAATGAAAATGGCAACGTATTAGATAGCCTACCTTATAAGGTAGATTATTCATCTCAATGGTCTAAAGATGGCATTAATATTTGCGGAATAGCTAATGGAAGTAATTACGTTAACATTGCCTATCAAAATGTGTTTACAAAAGTTACCTACCAGCCAACTAATAATGTATCCAATGCAACTGGCTCGAATAGAATAACCTGTTACTTAGGTTGGACGCCTGATTCGCAAAATATAATTTGGTGCAGTTGGTCGGGTTTATATAAAACCAATATAACTACAAATCAAACTATACTATTAAAAGCTTGTTGCAACCAACGATATTATACAAGTATTTCTATTTCACCCGATGGGCAAAAAATTATTGCCCAAAGTATGGGTGTCGCAGGTTTATGCCTTATGGACATTGATGGCAAAAACGAAAGAGTAATTAAATAGAATAATAAATGAAAAAACTTTTAGCATTAATCCTATTTTTAATTTTTAATATAGCTGTTATAGCACAGTCAAGTTTTGGTTTTAAAATTAATGGCGGGGTTAGTAATATTTCAGACAAGTTGTATGACCCTAATATTGAAACACACACCAATTATTTTAAACCGTCGGGTCAGGTTGGTTTTTTTTATAATATGCCCATTAGAACCCACGAAGTTTTTGGGATAGAATTACTTTTTACCCAAATAGAAAGTAAAGAAAAGATTATAGATACTATGGGTTATGCATATAACCTAAATGGAAGCACAAGCCCTGTAATTTCAAACTACACTATATCAAAGCATATTTCTTATTTAAGTTTGCCTGTACATTATGGCATAAACGTAAAAAAATTTACTTTTAATGTTGGCATGCAGTTTTCAGTCAGACTTTTAAGTAGTGCACAAGAAATTGAACAAGACAGTTACACCAATAATGCATCAGGTTATGGTTTTGTTTTAACCCCAAGCACTACTACGTATAATTATAAAAGGTGGATTATTAAAGATGTTGACTTTGGCCAAACAGTAGGCATTATATACCACTTTACAAACAAGTTTGCTATTGAGGGCAATTACTATTATGGGTTTAATAACATTTACCCTGATAACCGCCGAACAACCGAATGGAGAACGCAACAATTAACCCTTGGTCTGCGCTATGCTTTTTTAACCATGAAGAAAAAAGAAATTAAGGGATGAAAACGAAATTACTTTTTTCAATAGTTTATTTTTTAATAATTTGCATTAAACAAGTTAATGCACAAGTTTGTTTTAGTAGTGCTATTAATTTTGCAGCAGACACTTTTCAAACAACTATTATTAATGCTGACTTTAATGGTGATGGGAAAATTGATTTAGCTGTTACCAATAGTACGGAAGATGGAAAAGTATCAATATTAATGGGAAGTGGTACAGGTAGTTTTAGTGCGACTACTTATTCTAATGTTGGTGCGATACCCTGGGGTATTACTTGTGGAGATTTTAATAGCGATGGAAAACTTGATTTAATAACCGCAAATGATGGGTCATATAATTGTTATGTTCTACTCGGAAATGGTGCAGGTAGCTTTAGTTTGGCAAATAGCTGCGGTGGAATACAAGACCATCTTTCAATAACAAATGCTGATTTTAATAATGACGGAAAACAAGATATAGCCACAGTAAATGATTACGATAATAGCATATATGTTTTATTGGGTAATGGAACTGGTGGTTTTGGTTCTGCTATAACCTATACAGTAGGCACATATCCATGGGCAATTATAAATGAAGATTTTAACCAAGATGGTAAAATAGATTTAGCCGTAATTAATAACTCATCTAATAACTTATCCATATTATTAGGTAATGGGTTAGGTAGCTTTTCATCAGCTACCAGTTTTTCATTAACTGGGTCTCCAACATCATTAATTAGTAAGGATTTTAATGGTGATGCTAAACTAGATTTAATTATAACCAATTATGGCGCAAACAATAATATATCACTATTATTGGGTAATGGGGTAGGAAGTTTTAGTTTAGATACATCTTTTAGTGCAAACAATGGGCCTGTATCCATTGCAAGTTCAGATTTTGATGGAGATAGTAAATTAGATTTAGCGGTAGTAAATAGGTTTTCAAATGATGTTTCTATTCTTTTAGGTAATGGGTTGGGCAGATTTGCACCCAGCGTTAATTTTCCTGTCGGCACAAACCCGTGGTCAATTACTACCGCAGATTTTAATGGAGACGGTAAAGCGGATTTAGCGACAGCTAATTTTGGCTCAAATAATGTGTCTGTTTTATTAAACTGTACCGCTACTGGTATTGCCAATTTTAATACTGAGAATGTAATTTCTGTTTACCCAAACCCAACAAATTCAACTGTAAATATTGAGTTTCATTCCAAGACAGAAACACAGATTATTATTTGCGACATGATGGGCAGAATTGTTTATACTAAAAACTGTAATGAAAGTAGCGGCAAATACTGCTTAGATATTTCAACCCTTTCATCAGGAATATATATGGTAAATCTTGTTACTGATAAAATGAAAGTATGCCAAAAGCTTATCAAAAACTAATAGTCGTTTTATTTATTCTTAGTTGTTTTACAGCTTTTTCTCAAACAGAAAAAACTCAGCAACAAAAGAATGAGGAATATGGCAAAGCACTTAAAGAGTGGTTTGATTCAGGTGATTTAATTGTTGAATTAAGCACTCAGGAAACTGATGTTGTTTTTGTGAAGACAAACGGAGATTATGGTTATATGTGCGCAAAAGCGAAAATTACACGTATACTTAAAGGAAATATTGAGAAAGGTTTTATTAATATAAATACTAATAGCCCTCAAAAGCGTGAAGTTGAAATTGTAGATGAAGGGGCAGATGTTAGCAAAGTTATTGGCACAAGATGCATAGTAAGAATTAAAAAATCAAACCTACCACAAGGATTTAAAACTGAAAGTACAGGTGTTTATGTTACAGAAGATAAAGTGTATAGATTAGAAGAAGTTGGATTTGATGAGCATTATAAAATGGTAGACGGCAAAAAGACCGTTTATAACAGTACGAAAGCATTTTATAAATTTCTATTTGACTATTGTGGAGTTAATTCGGGGAATAAGTAGAGAAACATTTAACTAATAGTAAAGTATATTTAGTCAAAGGATAAAACACTATCTTTAATAATACTTTGGAGGGTTTTATCTATGACATTGGTATTTATTGGTGCTAAAATTTTGACCTTCTATTGATGGAAATTATCCGCAACAATAATTGAAAAGAAATAACCACATGCGTATATTTATTTATATAATAACACTATTTCTTACAGCAAACCTCTTTGCACAATATTCAGGTTTTATTCCCTATAAACAGAATGGGAAATGGATTGTTTTAGATGCAGCTTGCAAAATTATTTCCAAAGAAAAGTATGATACTATATGTCTTATGGATAATGCGATTGCACGAGTTAAACAAAACGATAAATGGGGATATATTAATATGTACTGCACTCCCATTATTCCGATTATATACGATACGATTGGTAATTACGATGGATACGAATGTGCTTTAGTTAAACTTAAAGGCAAATGGGGTTATATTGACAGGAGAAATAAAGAAACTATACCCATAACTTATGATGAATTAGGAAGCTTTAATACAGCATCTAATTGCGCCAAGGTTCGGAAAAATGATAGCACATTTTATATAAATAGAAAAGGCGAATGGGTTGATATAAAAAATGTTATAATCCCTATTGGTTGTATAATGCATAATATATCTATCAGATTTAATGCAAAAACTATAAAAAGTAAAGACAGCTTATTCGGGTTAATTTCAGATGGAGTTTGCGATGGGAAAAAGGATACCTTATTGCCTTGTAAGTACACAAAGATTATTTACATTGAGGTATCACCGTTTGCCATCTTAGAAAACAAGAAGTATTCATTATATAATACAACCGAGAAGAAGATGCTTGTCACAGATTGCGACACTATGAGCTTTTACCGTGAGGCTGAACAAACTTATTGGGTTTTGTATCGAAAAAATAAAACGACAGGTATTGTGCATCCTTACGGAAGAGAATTAACAGAAATTAATTGCAAATCCATGAAAATCATAACAGGTGATTTTATATATATAACAGATGATAAGAACCAATCTTACTATATAAACAGTAAAGGAAAAAAATTTATTCCACTTTAAAGTGGATTCAAAATTTCATTCTCTACCCTTTTTCTTTTCCACTATTATTGAAGTCCTTGGCGTTGAATTTTTCCCCTAGGTTAAGTTGAATTCTTGGGATTATGGTTATTAATAGGTTTAAAGCAATACTTTCCAACTGTGATTTTGTAATTAATAAAATCCCTCCTTTGTCATAACAAATTTCTTCATCAAATGTTTTTAGTACAAGTCCTTCGCCTTCTCCAATTTGTCCTGGCTCAGAAATTTCATTTCCTTCAGTTGAGGCAAGCCCAATTCTCTTATAACGAATTTTTCGAGGTGCTTTAGCAATTCCTTTATGATGTTCAAGCCCATTTCTAACATCGAAGTAACTTTGCAGCGATTCTTTATGAATCTGATGTTCTGGGTTGTCCAATAATCGGTCTAGTTTATGTGGAGTTTTTAAAGATTGATTAGTTGAAACCGAAAGTAAACACTCCTCAAATTTTTCCCTTAAAATTTCATCAATATCATGTTTTGTTGTTTTAGAAGGCAGTTTCAGGGAATTTATATCTTCTTTCAATTGTAAAATTGCAATTAGGTTATCAAGATAGTCTTGTACTGACCCCATTATGGATTTGAAACATTTATTTATTTCTCTTTGAAGTAAAAAGTCAACGGGAGGCAATAAAATTGTTGCAACAGTAATTCCTTGACTTAATGTAAAAATCTTATTCTCATGTTTATTACCTTTAGAAATCGCATCATATGTAATTTGTAATGCATTCAAATCACTACCAATTTCTTTACGCAGTTTAGATTCAAATTTGGCTAAGTTTATATCTATTGTATGAGTAAACATATTTAAAACATATGTGATTAGCTAAAGTCTTTAACCGAACCCTTACTTAATTTCTTCCTCAACTCCTTTTTCTACAAAATGCTCAAAGTTATCGTAAATAATAGGTTCGATTTTTCGTTTCAATAAAATATCAGATAAGTTTTCCTTAACAATACCAGGATTAGGGTCAACAATTATCACTTTATTTAATCTTGTAGCCTGCGCTTCAAGTAAGCTATTAAATGCGGCTTCATTTCCTTTCCATCCAATAAGTATTAAAGTTTCTATATTATGTATATATCCTAACATATCTCTAAAATGCCAAAGCGGCATAGTAAAATCATCTTTATCTCGATATGGAAGTAGTAAAGCTGGAAAATAATTATCTAAAGGTTCAGAGTTTATTACCTGTAATCTGGATTTATTTATAGTAAACTTTCCTAATTGATGTCTATTTAATAATGTATCATCTCCCCATCTATTCCAATCAACCATGTCCATATTATTTCCAAGTAATTCATAATATAACTTGTAGAAGTTTATATTATTATCGAATAACCATTTAGAGGTATTCCCTGAGAAGTTTATAGAATCTGGAAATCTCCAACCCCAATTCCAGGAACCATGAGGTTTGAAAAGACTAAATCCACCTTTGTTTCGACAAACATAATCATCTATTGTAACAATCTTCTTATTGAATTGTGTACATGCAAAGTCTTCCAATATTGTATCTTGATTGAACGAAACGATTGAAAAATTCTTTTCAGTGTTACTACCATAACTTCTATTAATACTTTCAGAATATTTTTTTTGAAGTTTATTAAATAGTTTGGCATAAAGATTATTTGCATAATACTCCTGAATAGTATGATTACTTACATCTTTTAATATTTCTTGCAAATAATATTGAATATTTATATGTCTACTTAAAACAACCTGATTATTATGCTTAGATATTGATTTCCATTCTTCTTCAAATATAGTCTCCACATCGGGTGTACCTCCTTGTAACGAGTTTAGTGATTGCCTAACGCCCTGATACTTTTCATAATATTTTTTAAATCTCTTCTCAAACAGTGAAATGCCCAATGGCGGCTTTAAATTATCTTTTTTAAATTCCATCAAGTCATCACCATACACACAATTTGCAGAAGCTCCAGCACCGAAAACAAACATATACTTTCTTTCAAAAGAACCGCTCCACATTTCTTCATCTCTTTGAGTATGTGAATAAGGTGGTTCAAAGCCGTTTGGAAGTGCACCGACAATTACGTCATTTCCAAGAACCCAACCATACTCACCAATTTTTTCCAGTGTTTTTTCTGGCTTCTGTAATTTAATATACTCTTTCCATTTATTAGTTTGTATTATAATGGTAAGTCCTGGATAGTCAAATTTGGCCGCTTCATCGCAAATGCCAGAATATATTTCACCAAAATTTGTATAGTAATATTTCATTTCCTATTCTAAGCTAAGTCTAAAATTATTCGTTTTTAGTTCTTGTTGATGAGTTATGATACAATGGACTTAGATAATTATTTGTTTTAAGCCAACTTACATAGGTTTCTGTTGTTGGTTTTCCTAAGTCTAAACAATATTCCACCCCAAGAATTGCAACTACAATTAAAAGCTGAAAATTATCGGTGTATAAAATCTTGTATTCATGTAATACTTGATAAGCCTCATTCTCTTTACCATCCTCAAATAGTTTATTCTCATTATACAAAGGCCTACAATGATATTCCCAATATTTCCCTTGGCCGTAACGAACGTAATTTCTAATTGCATCTAATTCCACTTTATCAACAATCTCTTGTAGTCCACCATCAATTCCTTCACCGATTTTTGCTAATGCTTCAAGTCCAACTTTGCCAAGAAATTTTGAAATATAAATGTTATTTGCGGGCGGTCGTTCATTAACGGGTATGATAATTGAAAATGTATTATTGCCCTGAATAAAGTCAATTAGTTTTTCATCCTCTAAACTTATTGATTTGCCTTCTTTATCTCGATGAAAATTTACAATACTGGGTGTTGGTGATAATAAAATTCCTTTTTCAATTGGAATCCGTCCTTTTTTACTTTTAATATCATTACGATGCCGTGAGCTAATGAAATAAGGTAGTTGTAAAAGTGGTTTTTCAATCTTTATTGCAAAATAATTGTTGCATTTGTCGCAAACTATTCCCTTTTCTAAAATGTGGTCAGTATTACCTAATGCTTCAGGAATTATATGCTCAACACTCTCTGAATTGTCGGATGGTTGTTTACAAAAAATACATTTCATATCTTCAGTTTGTTTTTTTTTGAAAGAAAAGCCATTTTCCCATTTGGCCTTTATAAACTTGAATGGAAGTAATCTTACTACCAATCAATTTCTTTAAAATTATATTTTCTATAATTAACATTAAGCTGGGTTCATATTTTTTCTTTAGAATTATTATTATTTGAAACTGATTTGAATAATATAACTAAGAATGCAAGCCCAACATAAATACCAAACTCTGAATAATCATAATCCTCAAATAGACCTGTAAAAACTATTTTTTTATCCTTGTATATTGTTATTGCATTCCCTTCAAGAACAGGATGTTCTTTATATTCAGTTTTAAAAACTGTCAAAGGCCAAAATGCTTCTGTTCTTGGCGCTCTATTACTGAGCCAATATATTTTGGATTTAGATGTCACCAAAGCAAATAGATGAAATCCAATCCAGAGTATTAAAAATTTCTTTGTTCTTGTTGTCATTCAGTATATGGTGTTAAATATTCTCTACAGGTTTAATCAAATCAAGTAATATCTCAGTGTTTTTTATGTCAAAGTATTTGTCTTCCATTAATTTTACTTTAAATTTTACAGGCAGATAATGCCCCCATTTAGAAAAATCCAACAATGCTGGATTCAATTGTAAAAGATTTTCAATGTGAATTTTAATATTATTTAATGGTTGAGTTAATGAATGCCATTTTGCTAATAATTCCTGTTTTGGAACCTCAATATCAAATTGACTGCAACTATCATCTAACGTGTTTTTTATGCCAACTACATTCAGAAGCAATTGTATTGTTAGATTTATCTTTGTTCCAGTAAAAGTGTAAAGTTGAAGATGCTTCGGTGTAGACAACAATGGTCTATCAGTTTGTAGATTTTCAATGTTAAACACTGAGAAGTCTTTTCGCATTACTTTAATTTCTTCAAAACTAGGCCTACTCAAAACTTCATAATCGTTGGCACTAAAAAGAATCTCAAACATTTTTTCCCTTATTCGTGGATGAATTGTTGAGCCGCCGCCAGAAAACTTAGGTTTTTTACCATCCTTAGCTGGAATCACTTCTATTTTTTTTGATACAAAATCTATAAATTTTATTTTCCAGATTCTAGCTGCAAGTAGAATATTTTCGTCTTCCACAATTTGTGGAGAAATAGGAATTTGACCAATAGTATTGCCTGCATTTACAACTTTAAAATTTTCTTCTGCTTTAAAAACACTATAAAAATCTCGGCTGTTTACAACCCTTTCTCCTTCCACCCCAATAATAACCTCGTGTTGTAACTTTTCTAAAAAGTCTATTTCAATTAAATGACTGAGTATTTCTTCAATTTCCGAAACTTCTATTTGTTTGAAAGCAAAATTATCTTTCAATTGCTTTATCAGTTCTGTTAATTTAATACCCGAATGCCCTTTTGTAATTGATAAAGCTTGGTGTAATAAAATATCGTAAGGTCTCTCAGATAATTGGGGGGGTTCAATAAAACCTTCCTTATACAATAACCAACAAGCCAAGGATTGCAATAAACTCCATTGACCAGTTGCATACAAAAACAAATTACTGTTTTCTCCTTCCTTACGGCCACTTCTACCAACTCTTTGAATTAAAGATGCTATACTATGCGTTGCGTCAATTTGAACGACTTCATCTACAGTTCCAATGTCAATTCCCAATTCCAGGGTTGATGTACAAGAGATGCAAAAATTTTGACGATTGTTGTTTTTAGCAAAATATTCAACGTACTCTCTTACTTCTTTATCTACTGATGAATGATGAGAGAAGTAATTTGGATGCCCATTTACCTTATCAGAAATTTTTCTAAGCTTAACGGCAACTTCTTCTGCCCGCCCCCTGCTGTTTGGAAAAATCAAAACCTTATTATCTTTTGTTTCTAAATATAAATCTTTCAGGAGGTCTATCGGTAATTCTTGGCCGTCATTTTTAAAGTAGCGGAATTGAGCATGTATTTCCTTAGCCGTTCTATCTAATAAAACTTTTGTGTTTAATTCGTTTCCAGTGAATTTTTTTGCTTCATTATAATCACCAATTGTCGCAGATAAACCAATAATATTAAAAGGTTTTTGATTTATATCTTGCAATCTGGAGAGAATAGATTTTAATTGTATTCCTCTATCTGTCCCAATAAATGAGTGTATCTCATCTATGACAACGTATTTAAGATTTGAAAAAAGGTGTTTTACATTAAAAGGTTTGTTGACAAACATCGCTTCCAACGATTCAGGCGTTATTAATACAATTCCATTGGGTTGCTTAATGATTCTTTCTTTAAGAGTTTTATTTGCTTCTCCATGCCACTTAGTTACTGTTACATCAAGATATTTGCAAAGCTCTTCTATGCGGTAAAACTGGTCATTAATTAAAGCAATAAGAGGTGATATATATAACACCTGTACACCTGAGTCATTAAAATTTACTTTAGAAAGTATTGGAAGAAATGCAGCTTCGGTTTTTCCAGAGGCAGTCCTTGAAGCTAAAATATAATTGTCATCCGTTGTTAGAATTTTTGAAATAGCAGCAATCTGTATTGGCCGCAGTTCCTCCCATCGTTTATCACGGATGTATTTTCTGATTGGCTCAGAAAGTAAATCAAATGACATTATAATTCTTCGATACTATCAAGTGAAACCTCATTAGGTCTTTCATCCGAAACTTCAAGTTCGCCAAAAAGCTTATTCTTATCTACAGTAGGGTTTTGTCTAATAATATTCAAAATATTCAAGAAATCCCTGATTACTTCCCTTGGAGTTAAAAATTCTGAAGCTCCAGGTTTATTGAATAATTCCTCCATAAACTGTTGAATATCGCTGTCGGAAACTTCGATTTCAGTCTTGTAATTATAATCAAAAATAGCCTTCAGTTTTTTGAGTAAAACAAATATCTCATTATGGTCAAGTGGCATTAAACGAATAACTGGTTGAGCAAAATCCCTTATTTCTGCCGTTTCAAATTTGTTAGTTTCTAGTCTTGATTTTAAGGCGTTATAACTAAATAATCCTCTACGTTCATTCTCTAAAACTTCCTTTGTCCCTGCAAAATTGATAAATAAGTTTGTTACTTTTCCTTGAAAACAATCATTGTATATAGTAAGAATTTTCTCATAATTCTTTTCTCTCATTACAGCAGTTGAGATTTTATAAAGGTTGATAGCTTCATCTAAATTTATCATAAAGCCACTATAGCCCATGCTAACAAATAATTTGCAGAAGTTCTTCAACATATCATAGTAATTCAGGTCATTAATGACTTCTCTTACACCTAAATCTTGTTTTGCCTCTGTTTTTGTTCTATACTCTCCTTTTAGCCACTTTAGAGCATTTCTCCTTAGTTGCTCATCATCTTTTATGTAACCTTCATAATACTTCATTACAACCATACCAAAATCAAACCCTCCAACATCAGTTATGTCGTTAATGGTTTTCATTATGTTAGTTTGAATGAGATTTAGATATTGCTCATTTCTAATTTCAGTTAAAGAAATATTATTCTCTTGTGCAGTCTTCGTTACAACTTGCTCTATCCATTTTTCCATTAAAGTGGGCAATGCACCTCCTTCTGGTTTAGTCTGAATTGCTACATTATCCATAATTGATGAATAAAGAGCTACCCCTTTACCATCATTTGAATATAGACGATTATCAGGAGTAAAGTCGGCATTAGCAACCACAAATTTTTGTTTTAATGCTACGGTGTTAAGTAAATGAAGCATAAAGGATTTTCCAGAACCAAAGTCTCCAATCCAAAACTTCACCATACTGTGCCCATTCTTAACGTCTTCTAATGCTGAAACAAAGGCGTTAATTTCTTCTGAACGTCCAACTGTAATATGTTGTACACCTATTTTAGGGACTACCCCACCAATCAATGAATTAATAATAGAGGTTGCTTCTTTTGGCTTAATGTTATCTATCATATTGCTAATAGTTTTTGATAATAATTAGGATTTATAGTGAAATGCTCTTCTTCTTCTTCGATTAAAACGTCATCTAAATTCTCATAACAAATGTCGTTTATACTTTCTACAAGTTGATTTTTAAATACACCTTTTGACTTAGCAAAAGCTTCCAGTTCAATTTGTGAAACCGTGAAATTACTTTTCGAAAAAATTTCCAGAGTAGCTTCATGTATTTGCGTAAACGGGATACTATTTGTATAGCTTGAACTACGAATTGCTTCAGCTTTCTGGGTTATCTCAATTTTTACATCTTCGTTATTCACTTCTTGAGTTTTAATAGAATTGTTCTCATCCTCATATTCATCCTTCAAGTATTCATTCAACAGTTCTACCGTACCCGAATGTTGATGCTCTACTTCTTTTATAAACTCCGTATCCAAATTTATTTTTTTTCTTTTAACAGCATATATATTAGAAACACCTAATAAAGCTTTCTCCAGATTTTTGCCTTTAATAAATTCACTTAAAACGATTTGAAATTCATGAAGTTGCTCGTTTGTTTTAAATAAACTTTTCTGAATCGTTTTTGTCAATTGCTTATTATCAAAAGTTGCCGATTTCATATCATAATGTATATAATGAACATAAAGTATCAGCGCAGATTCTTTATCAAATTTTGAAATAAACTTCGAAGCTTCAAAAAAGATATTTTCTACTGAAGGATTTTTTTTATTTAAACTTCCTAATAATAGTACATTTTCAATAAAAAGTTTTGGGTTATCTGTATAGTTCTTTGTAAGCTCCTCATATTTTATTTTCCAACGGTTTGTATTTTGAGTATAAAGCTCTATATCCGTTGAGTTATCAGGAGGGTTGATTTGAGAAACTATCTTAGGCAGAATCTCTACAACTTTAGAAATAATCCTGGCTTCAAATTCTGCCTTTGCTTCTGGAGTAGTAAAATATGTATCTGTGTTTATTTTTCTTTTGTGTCCATAATGTTCTCGAACTGCATTTTCGCAATGCTTAAAAATATTTGAATATATTTCTTTTAATGTTGAATCAATACAATATTTATAATTATTGCTATTCGCCCTATATTTGAAATGCTTCCTTGCGATTACGTCTGCAACCATTAAAAACTGATTATCTAAATTTGTTCCCTCTTTAATATATCTGTTTTTTAATTCTGAAATTGTCGAAATATATAGTTTTAAAATTTCAAGGCAGCAATATTCTATACTGCAAAAATTATTACTCGGAAACCAAAGTATATTTAAAAGTTCAATTTCGTCATTCTTTAAATTTAATCTGGTTTTATATTTGGAACCCAGTTTCCAATAATCATTATCCGTATAATTATTTTGATATTCATTCCTGTTATGGTATTCAAGATTAGCTATACCCAAGCTTGTCCCCTTTTTTTTAGCTAAAAAAGATTCCCCATAAGGTTTCGTTTTAGGATAATAGTTTCCCAGAAGATTAAGTAATCTACTTAACCCTGGAATGTCTTTATCGTATTCAGTTAATAAATCAAAAAGCAGTATAAAGGCATAATTATTATTTCCCTCTAAATCTAAATATTCCCCCCTTAGGAAACTTTTTTTAAAAAGATTGTAAAATTCTATTTGGACATAGGTTGCACTTGTAATTTCAGCATAAGAATAAACATATTGATGTTTCCATAAAGGAACACCTGGCATATATTTTTTTAAACCTGCTTGAGGATTATTTTGATTAATTTTATACGAATCACCTGTAATATCAATAATTGAATTATCATTTTTTCTGATGTTACTGTTGGGTTTTGTATTGAGGTTTAAGTCTTTTTTTACCTGAACTTTGCTATAGTTGTATGAGTCAACAGAATTATTCTTTTTTTTATTGCCAAATGTTTTATAGAGAAAATAAAAGATTATCCCCAGTACAATTATTGTTGTCATTTTTTTGTTTAGTATTTTAGAATTTCGAATAAAATGTATAAAATCTTCTATGCAAATTGCTCACATTTTGTAATACAAAGCTAAAATAATTTCCAAGCTTAGAATTTCTACAAAAAATGCAAAAATCTTACATTTAAATAGGGGTATTAAAGTATATCTTCTAAATTTGTAATACAGACTTCCATGCTGTTCCATTTAAATAGAGTATTTGTATTCCTAATTCGCTTAATCTAAAGGAGTAATTAACTTTAGCATTAACCTATAAGAAAATTAACAATTTCGTCTTCGCTGCTTATAACTATCAGCATCAAAACCCTTAATTTCCCTAGATTGTTTAAAACTTAGCAAATTGTTGCGTAAAATGTTGCGTAATAGGCATAAAAAAAGCCCTGAAACCATTGGTATCAGGACTTTCTTAATCTACTATCCGTAGCCCGTACGAGAATCGAACTCGTGTTTCGTCCGTGAAAGGGACGCGTCCTAACCCCTAGACGAACGGGCCATTTTTTAATGGAGCGCAAATTTACATTTTTTTTTATATCCGCCAAAAAAATTACCAAGCAATTTCGTCGCCAATGTTTCCATCGGTTTGCGATTTAAAGCCTAAACGTTTGCCTGTTTTCATTTTATCGCTTTGTACGCGTTCAATAATTTCGTTTAATGAAATCTCTCTAACATGCTCTGCGGGCGGGGTGTAGAGGTCGAAACTGATGGCATAGGCAATTAAATCGTATACAATTTCCTTTAGGGTGTCGCGTGATATTTCGGTATCCGAAAAATTGCTGTATTTATAACCCAAAGGCGGTTTTGCTTCTACAAAAAAACGGTTTTCGCGGTTTATAAACAGGCGCGATATAAGGTAGCCTAAATCTTGCAGGCGGTTATACTTAAAACTATCTGCTAAGAAATTGTAAACATATATAATGCCGCAGTATGAGTTAAGCTCATTTTGCTTTACGTAACCCGTTTTAAACATGGGATGCGCCTTATCGAACTCAAACACGTTGCTGTGCATGTAAAAAACCAGCATATCGCCGGCTACTTTTAGTTCAATTTCGTGGTCGCTGGGAAAACGAAATTCAACCGTAATACGTTTATCAATTTGAGATACTTCTCGGCGCAAATCTTCGGCAATGCTTTTTACTACATCCTTTAAGGCATCGAAGGTGGTTTGCGTATTTTTATATACATCCTGCTTCATGACTGATTTTTCACGCAGCATTTTTAGTATTTGTTCTCTTTGGGTATCAGCCATGTTTTTTGTTTTTAAATTAAATGCAATTAGTACGCAATAGCAAATAAAACTCGTTGGGCGGATGGTTTACCGCTATACACACAGGTTCCGTTTTCTTTTTTATTGTTTAAAGGAATGCAACGTATCGTAGCTTTGGTTTCTTCTTTTATTTTTTGTTCGGTTTCAGGAGTGCCATCCCAATGGGCATAAATAAAACCACCTTTTAAAAGCGCCTTTTTAAACTCATCGTACGTATCAACTTGCTGTGTGCTTTCTTCGCGGCGGGCAAGGGCTTTTTTATACAAGTTATCCTGAATTTCTTTCAGCAGGTTTTCGATATTGTTTTCGATGCCTTCTATCGCTAAAACTTCTTTTGTAAGGTTATCTCGGCGGGCCACCTCAACGGTACCACTTTGTAAATCGCGCTCGCCAATGGCAATGCGCACCGGAATGCCTTTCATTTCATACTCGGCAAATTTCCAACCCGGACGCTGCGTATCGCGGTTATCGTACTTAACCGAAATGCCTTTAGATTCTAATTTTTGTTTGATATGCGCAACGGTTTCGTTTAGTTTAGCCAAGCCTTCTTCGCCTTTGTAAATTGGTACAATAACTACTTGCGTAGGCGCTAATTTTGGTGGAATAACCAAGCCTTTATCATCGCTATGCGACATAATAAGTGCACCCATTAAACGAGTTGAAACACCCCAGGATGTTGCCCAAACGTAATCTAAAACACCTTCTTTATTGGTAAATTTTACATCGAATGCTTTGGCAAAATTTTGTCCTAAAAAGTGTGATGTGCCTGCCTGCAAAGCCTTACCATCCTGCAACATAGCCTCAATGCAATAAGTATCGAGTGCGCCTGCAAAGCGTTCGTTAGGGGTTTTTACACCTTTTACCACCGGAACGGCCATAAAGTTTTCTACAAAATCGGCATACACGTTTAGCATACGCTCGGTTTCTTCAACAGCTTCTTGCGAGGTGGCATGGGCTGTGTGCCCTTCTTGCCAAAGGAACTCGGCGGTGCGTAAAAATAAACGGGTGCGCATTTCCCAACGCACTACGTTTGCCCATTGGTTAATTAAAAGAGGTAAATCGCGATACGATTGTATCCAACCACGGTAGGTGTTCCAAATAATGGTTTCGGATGTTGGGCGAACAATTAATTCTTCTTCCAGCTTAGCATCGGGGTCAACAACAATTTCACCGTCTACATTTTTTAAACGGTAATGTGTAACAACAGCACACTCTTTAGCAAAACCATCCACATGGCTGGCCTCTTTACTGAAAAAAGATTTTGGTATAAATAAGGGGAAATAAGCATTTACGTGCCCGGTATCTTTAAACATTTTATCTAACGCCTGTTGCATTTTTTCCCAAATGGCATAGCCGTTTGGCTTAATAACCATACAACCTCTAACAGCACTGTGCTCAGCCAAATCTGCCTTGGCAACCAACTCGTTGTACCACTTACTAAAATCTTCAGCCCTTGTTATCAGTTCTTTGCTCATAAATTCTGTTAAATCAATTTAGTTTGGAATAGTTTTTGTAACTTTATCGGAGAAATCCCACGGTGCAAAAATAGGATTTAAACATTTATAAGCTATGAAAAAATTAAGCGCGTTATTTATTGGTTGTTTTTGTTTAACACTGATAGGTTGTAAAGCTCGTTTCGATAATCTTGCTGCTAACAGCAATGATGATGTATACTACAATCCGCAAAAAGACCCTAAGCCTGTTGCAAGCACACAGCAAAACAGCCCTGCCCAATATGGAAGTCAGAATAACAACGGGCAACAAAATTATAATAGCAGGCAACCATACAACCCTAACGCAGGTAAAATTGCCGCTACACATGCTGATAGCATGAACCCAAATTACAAAGACCCTAATTTTAATTACGACGATTATTATGATAACGCTTATGCGGCGCGTGTAAACCGTTTTCAGAACCCGATATACGGAACCGGTTATTACGATAGTTATTATACCAACCAATACACCTATACCGGAAACCCAAACAGTTACGGTAACAGCATATACAGCAACAATAATTACCCAAGCAACATGTACAACTCGTACAACAGTTATGGCATGGGCAGCTATGGCAATATGATGGGCTACAACAACATGTATGGTAACAGCATGTACGGAAATAGCATGTATGGCGGCAACATGATGGGTGGCGGCTATGGCAGCGGTTTAAGCATAGGTTATAGCAGTGGATATGGCATGGGCTACAACCCATTTGGCATGAGCGGAATGAGCATGGGCTACGGAATGGGTGGCATGGGAATGGGTTATGGCATGGGCGGTATGGGAATGGGCTACAGTCCTTATGGAATGGGTGGTTACGGATATAGCCCTTACGGAATGTCGGGTTATTATGGCTCAATGGGTTATAACCCTTATGGCATGATGGGCTACAGCCCTTACGGTTATGGCATGGGCGCCTATGGTTACAACCCATACAGTACTATGAGCACCGGTGGTTATTACAACCCGTATGATTACAACAGCACTGCCAGTAACAGTTATAGCGGACCACGCACAGGCGGCACAGGTGGAAATAGCGCCACCTCATCATCAGGACCAAGAGGCGGACGTGGTGAAACACCAGCAGGAACAACACCAGCCGTTGTGAACCCTAATGTGCCACATTTAAATAACCCAATGGCGGCTACAGCGCCAACCAGTTTAGAGCGGTTTAACCAGGTTTCTATTCCGAGAGAGAATATGACAAAAATTGTTGAAGAAAAATCGCCAACGCGATTTAACCCTCAGTACCAAGCAGCAAACAATGGTAACTCAGCAGGGTTTCAACCAAGAAATACATATAATAACCAACCACAAAATACAGGTAACAGTTACCAAAATACAGTTAGACCTGCAGAAAACAACAACCAACAAACCACGCAACAAGCAAGACCAACCAGATGGTACAATGGCGGCGGTAGCGAAACAAACACGAATACTACCAGCAGACCTGCAAGTAGTTATAACGAAAACAACTCAGGTTTTTCTGCTCCAAGCCGTAATAGCACAAGTTGGGGCGGTAGCAACAGTAGCTTTGGCGGAGGCGGCAGAAGTGGTGGTGGTAGCTTTGGTGGCGGTGGCGGAGGATTTAGCGGCGGCGGTGGCGGACACGGCGGCGGAAGACGTTAAACGAATTATTTTTCGATAAAATTATGATAAAAAAACTTTTTGCACTTGTTGCAATGCTTGTAAGTACTGTGTTTTTTGCACAGAACGACATAGATGCCATGCGTTATTCGCAAACCTCATCGTATGGCGATGCCAGGTTTATGGCTATGGGTGGAGCTTTTGGCTCGTTAGGCGCAAATATATCGTGTATGAATTTTAACCCGGCCGGTATAGCCATGTACAGAAAAGGAGAACTGGTGGTTACACCGGGGTTTCAACTTCAGTCGGCAGATGCCACGCATTATGGTACCAGTGCATCTGATTTTTCGAACAAACTAAGCCTTTCGAACGCGGGTTTTGTTGCCGCGTGGAACCAGCAAGCACCCAGCCAGCAACCTACTAATAATAATTACCAGCCCTATAATGGCGACAGATACGGACCAGGCAGTGGCGGTGGCAGAAGACGCCAAAGACAACCCAGACAAAATACACAAACTACAAACGACAGATGGGCATTTGGTATAGACTTTAATAGAGTTGCCGATTTTAATTATCACACCACCATTAACGGATATGTGCCTGCATCGAGTTCGATTGCAAATAGTATGGCAGGCGCAGGTGCAGGTAATTACCCAAGCAATTTGAATCCGTTTTACGAAAGCTTAGGTTATAACACCTATGTAATTAACCCTGCATCGGCAACAGATAGTGCGCATTATACACCAACGGTTAGTTCGGGTACCATGTTACAACAAACTAAAAATATTCAGTCGAGCGGACGTGTGGGCGAACTTGCTTTTGCATTGGCGCATAGTTTTAACGATCGGTTTTATGTAGGAGGATCGGTTGGCGTGCCATTTGTAAAATACAACTACACATCGATAATTACCGAAAGTGATTATAAAAAAACAGACAGTGCATTTTCCAACTTAACGTATCAGGAAAATTTAAGTACATCGGGTGTTGGTATAAATGCAAAACTGGGCGGTATCTATCGTTTTAACTCAGGCATTAAAATAGGCGTGTACGGGCAAACAGCTACCGATTATAAATTAAATGATAACTACCAAAATACGATGACTTCTACCATTAATGGTTTTAACACCGGTCAGTATACCAGTACATCGCCCGCAGGTTCTTATTCTTACAAACTTCATACGCCCGGTAAATTAGGAGCAAGTGTGTCGTACGTTTTTAAAAAGCTGTTAGCGTTTAGTATAGATGGCGAGTATATAAATTATGCCAGTGCACGTTACCCTGATAACCTGACTTTTTTTACTGTGAATTCAACTATAAAACAAAAGTATAGCGGAACAGCTAATATTAAAGCCGGTGTAGAATTAAATATCAGACCTATTGTTTTACGCGCCGGATTTAGTAGTGTTGGTTCGCCTTTTGGCGATGTGCTTAGCGGCAACTTTGTAAAAAACTCTTTTTCGGGTGGCGTTGGTTTTAGAGGCACCCATAACGTGTACCTTGATTTAGGTTTTGTATACACCACATGGGCCGAAAAATATTATGTTATAGACCCTATGTATATTCAGCCAACTAACATAAACTATTCTACCGTTTATATAGTGGCCACATTGGGTATAAAATTTAATTAACGCGTTTATTTTTTACCGTATTATTTTTAGTTAAAAAATACTGTTACTTTTAACGGTACAATTTTTTACTATGAAAAAATATATCCTTCTTTCTTTTTTGTTTGCGACTATACAAATTTTTGCACAGCAAACACCACCACCACCAAGCGACGACTCTCAACCAAACGACCCACCAGTGCAAATGCAGCAACAACCTGCGCAACAAAACATAAATAAGGTTAACATGAAAAATAACCTTAAAGCAGAGAAATTTAAAAACTTAAAAATTGGCGGCATCGTTTTACTTACTGCCGGAGGCATAGGACTTATTAGTGGTATAGCTTTGGTTGGATCGGGGGTATCTAATCAAATTTCTACTAATAACCAAACCAGCACTACAACTACAAGTGGTACAACGTATACTAATTCATCGGGGCAAACGCAAACTATCACTCCCGGTAATGCAACTAAAATAGCAGGTGGTGTTTACTTAAGTGTGTTTAGTGCATTTGCTATTGGCGGCGGAACTGCCATGGCCATTATTGGCAGTCACAAGCAAAAAAAATATATGGCCGCTTCGCGTTTAGCTGTGTTTGTTGCCCCTACCGCATTTAGAATTGCCTATACATTTTAGAGGCATTTAAATAGAAACCGAATTTTATAGTTATGCGAAAAAGCCTTTTTGTTTTATTACTATTTGTTACCATAAAACTTTTTCCGCAACAAATAGAACAGCCACCTGTACAACAAAATCAACCATATAACCCCAATTTTTCATTGTCGAAATATCAAAAAATGGAGAAACATGCTAAAACAGCTATTATAGTTGGTAGTATTTTAACCGCCGGAGGCGCAGCGTTATTGGGAGGCGGTTTATATGGTATAAGTAATGCAAACAATTCATTATCTTATTTAGCACCGGTGGCTTTTGGTGCTATGATGGGCATTGCAGGTGTACACATACTTGTTCCGGCTTTATTTAAATATTATTACGCCACTAAGAAATTAAACACGGCAAATGTGAGCATTGCCGTCACTCCTGTTTCCTTTAGAATTGCCTATACATTTTAGAGGCGTATCTATTAAAATAATTCTAACAATTTAGCGTTACTAAGTAAGTAAAAAGGCCGCTTTCTTAATTTGTTGGCTTTAGCGCTTTTTTACTAAATTCGCCACTCATTAAAAGCATATATGAATTATAAAAAATTAAATAACATAGTAGGATGGCTTATTTGTGCCATTGCAACTTACACGTACTGCTCAACCATTGAACCCACTGCCAGTTTTTGGGATTGTGGCGAGTACATTGCCTGCTCGTATAAATTAGAGGTTGGTCACCCACCGGGAGCACCTTTCTTTTTGTTGATAGCACGTTTCTTTTCTATGTTTTCGTTTGGCGACCCTGCTAAAGCCGCTATGATGATTAACGTAATGAGTGGTTTATGCAGCTCGTTTACTATTTTATTTTTGTTTTGGACTATAACCCGTTTAGCTAAAAAAATGTTAGCACCTGAAGGCACTGAAATGGATAACGGTAAAATGTGGGCTATTTTAGGAAGCGGTATAATTGGTGCATTGGCTTATACGTTTTCTGATTCGTTTTGGTTTTCGGCGGTTGAGGGCGAGGTTTATGCCATGAGTAGTTTATTTACCGCGGCCGTTTTTTGGGCCATTTTAAAATGGGAAGAAGAAGCAGACGAGCCAACATCGATGCGCTGGTTAATTTTAATTGCTTACTTAACAGGTTTATCTGTCGGAGTCCATTTACTTAACTTATTGGTTATTCCTTCTATCTGCTTTATTTATTATTTCAAAAAATATAAATTCAGTTGGAAAGGCTTTACCATTGCCGGACTTATTTCAGTTGTTTTATTAGGTGGCATACAAGGCGGTATTATTCCAGGTGTTGTAAAACTATCTGCCGATTACGAATTATTTTTCATCAACAAACTTGGCATGCCTTTTAATACAGGTACCCTGTTGTACTTTGTAATTCTTATTTCATTAATTACATCGGCTATTGTTTACTCATTAAACAAAAAAGAAACTTATTACAAACTAACTTTTGGTTTAGCTATTGCATTTGCTTTACTGGCAACGGCATCGGCACAAACAGGTGGTGGCATGTTTGTTCGTTTAATTTTATTAGGCGGCATGGTGTACGCGGTTCATTTCTTAAAAAATAAACCTGCTGTATTAAATGGCATTGCGTTGAGTTTTGCGGTGATGATGATTGGTTACTCATCGTTTTTTGTGTTGGTTATTCGTTCGCAAGCTAACACGCCTATGGATGAAAACAACCCGGAGAACGCGCTTAACATGCTTTCGTATTTAAATCGTGAGCAATACGGAGATTGGCCTATTGGTTACGGACAATATTATAACGCACCTACTAAACCACGCAGCGAGTTTAAAGATGGTACACCTATTTATGGTAAAGATGTACAAGGTAAAAAATATGTTATTTTAGATGACCGCAAAAACTCGGTGCCAACTTACGAAGATGATTTTTGTACTATTTTTCCTCGTATGTGGAGCAGCCAAAGTCAGCACGAAGCCGCTTACAGATATTGGGGCGATGTAAAAGGTAAACCAAAACAACTTACCGATAACAATGGCGAAACAAAAACAGTTTATGTACCAACCTTTGGCGAAAACCTTACTTACTTTAGAAGATACCAGCTTGGGTACATGTACCTGCGTTATTTTGCCTGGAACTTTATTGGAAAACAAAATGATGTACAAGGTTTAAATAATAACCCAACCGAGGGTAACTGGATAACCGGTATACAAGCATTTGATAATGCACGTTTAGATGCCGATTTAAGTACTGTACCAAGCAACGTAAAAAACAACAAGGCTACCAATAAGTTTTATGCGCTGCCTTTTATATTAGGTTTATTAGGCATTTGGTTTCAATACAAAAGAGGATTGAAAGATGGCTTTGTGGTGTTATGCTTGTTCTTTTTTACAGGGCTTGCTATTACTATTTATTTGAACCAATATCCGTATCAGCCACGTGAACGTGATTATGCATATGCCGCCTCGTTTTACGCCTACGCTATTTGGATAGGTTTAGGTGTTTTATTTTTATATGAGTTTCTGCTTAAAAAAATAAGTGCGCAAAACGCGGCTATTGCTGCAACAGCAGTAAGCTTAGTAGTACCAAGTTTAATGGCTGCTGATGGTTGGGATGACCACAACCGTTCGCACAGATATATGTCGAGAGATTTTGCGATTAACTATTTAAACTCGTGTGCACCTAATGCTGTACTATTTACCAATGGAGATAACGATACGTTCCCGCTTTGGTACGCGCAAGAGGTAGAGGGCATTCGTACGGATGTGCGTGTGGTTAACTTAAGTCTGTTTCAAACGGATTGGTACATTAACCAATGCCGCCGTGCAGCTTACGACTCGAAAGCATTGCCATTTACAGCCAGCATGACCCCGGATAAATATGAAGCAAGCAAACGCGACATAGTTTATTTTATGGATAAAAATATTGGCTACGTTAACTTAAAAGAATTGATGGATTATGTTGCCAGCGATAATCTGGAAAACAAATACAACATGGGTGGCGATTACATTGATATTTTACCAAGCAATAAATTTAGTTTACCTGTAGATTCGGCTAAGGTAATTGCAAACGGTACCGTATCAAAAGGTTTAGAAAACCGTATGGTAAAAAGTATAGACTGGCAATTAAAACGCAACTACATTACTAAAAACGATTTAATGGTGCTTGATTTACTGGCAGGCTTTAACTGGGACAGACCCATTTACTTTGCCGTTACAACAGGCAGAGAAGCCTATATTGGTTTAGAAGATTATTTGCAGTTGGAAGGTTTAGCGTACCGTTTAACGCCTATTAAATCGACCAAAGAAGAAATGCAAAGTGGCGCACGCATTAACTCAGACATTATGTATAACAACATTATGACTAAGTTTCAGTGGGGCGGTATGAGCACTCCGGGCGTTTATTTGGATGAAAACTCGATGCGCTTCGCATCTAACATGCGCATACAAATTGGCGGCTTGGCTTCGCAATTAATTAAAGAAGGTAAAAAAGATAAGGCAGTTAAAATATTGGATAAAGCGCAAGCTGAAATGCCGGAATCGATTATACCGTATGATGCAACGATGTACTCTATTTGTATAGCGTACTTTGAAGCAGGCGAAAACAAAAAAGCAAAAGCCATTGCCGAAAGTTTATTTAATATGTTTGAAGGCGACTTGCGTTTTTATAACAAACTACCTGCTATACATAAAGCGGCTTATGGATCGGAAATAAACCGTGCACGCCAATTAATGATGGCTTTGGTAAGCTTGAGTTATAACTACAAAGAAAACGCGATGGGCAAAAACTTTGAGCAACGTTTACCGGCTGTAATTCCGCAAGAAGAAATGCCGGGTTATAAAGAGCAAATACAGAGATAATGCGCTTGCCGGCTCGTCCACCTAAATTGTTGCAAAGTTTATTGCCGCAGTGCTTTTGGAACTTGCCCAACCGACAGAATAAAATTTACTTAACCTTTGATGACGGGCCAACACCAGAAGTGTTGCCCGTTATTTTAAAAACACTTGACGCGTATAAAGTACCCGCCACCTTTTTTTGTGTAGGAGAAAATATGCAAAAGCACCCCGACTTGCTTTGGGAAATGCAAAAAAGAAACCATGCCATTGGCAACCACACGCATAACCACATTAGCGGCTGGCGTACTAAAAACGAAACTTATTTTGAAAACGTAGAGGCTTGCCAAAAGGTTTACAAAGCGAAACTGTTTCGTCCGCCATACGGCAGGCTGCGCACATCGCAAGCAAACGAGCTTACAAGAAAATACAAAATAATTATGTGGGATGTGCTGAGCTACGATTACGATAAAAAAGTGCTACCCGAAATTTGTTTTAGAAATGTAATTGATGCCACCAAAAGCGGTTCGGTAATTGTTTTTCATGATAATGTAAAGGCATTAAAAAATTTAGAGTACGCCCTACCCCGCAGCATAGATTTTTTATTGAAGAAAGATTTTGTGTTTGATGTGATTAGGTAGAAGTTTCTATTTGTTATTTCAATTTTTAATTGCAGGCAAAAGGTTTTCGTTGCTATCCTTAAAGCAGCACTGTAACAATTTTGTATATTTAATACATGAAAAAAATAATAAACATATTATTTGTTTTAGTAATGGCAGTTTTTGTTGCGTGTAACTCAGGTTCACCAAAACAAACCACAGCTGTAAATTATAACCTAATAATGCAGCAATTAGATAGCATCCATTTTAATGATCAATTTTATCGTAAAAGAATCGACTCCTTAGAAAAATTAAGCCAGCATTATTCAAATGTACTTTTACAATCCTCACATATAGCTACTAAGCAAGATAGCGACAATGTAAAAAAAGTAAGCGATGATTTAAACACCAGTTGGAGTGCCGTAAACAAAAGCGACGCCAGTAACTTAATAAAAGTAAAAACTATTATTGATACATATGGTTGGCTTGGTGCTGATGTAATTGGCAGCCAAGCCAACCAAACTTTGTTTTTAGTAATTCAGCATGGCGGTTTAGCAGTACAAGAAAAATATTTGCCCATAATGAAAGAAGCCGCAAAAAATAAGAAAGCCGACCCCGCAGAGTTAGCCCTTTTAATTGATAGAATAGAAGTATCTAACAACAGGCCTCAAATTTACGGTTCACAAATAAAAAAAGAATCTGGTAAATTTGTAATCTGTCCCATAATTGATGAGGTTAATGTAAATAAACGTAGGTCTGCTGTAGGTCTTTCGTCGTTAGAAGAGTATGCTAAAAACTGGAATATAAATTATAAACTACCAGCTCAATAAAAATATAGTGCTCTCCGCCCTTTTTGCTGTTATCACCAAATAGAGATGCTATTATTCCTATACTATACATAACCCCAAATTAGTATATTTATCCACTTTTAAATTTTATATGAAAAAAACACTCATAGCATTAAGCCTGTTAACCACCTACACCATGTCAGCACAATTTAATAAAGCCACAGCACCCGTAGCGCAAAAAAAACCGCACATGCGCAGCATGCACGGCGATAATGTAACTGATAATTATTATTGGATGTACGATTATTTTGGGCATGGACCAGATAGCAGCCAGGTAATAAAATACCTGCAGGATGAAAATACATACACCAAAACCGTTTTGCAGCCTACCGAAAAATTGCAAGGCGAGTTGTTTACCGAAATGAAAGCGCGCATTAAAGAAAAAGACGAATCGGTACCCGTGTTTAAAAACGGATATTATTATTACACCCGCACCGAAGATGGCAAACAGTATTTTAAATACTGCCGCAAAAAAGGCTCGCTTACCGCTACCGAAGAAATTTTGTTGGATGTAGACCAAATGGCTGTTGGTCATCCATATTATTCGGCTACCGGGTTTGATGTTAGTGAGGATAATAATTATTTGGCATTTGCCGTAGATAAAGTATCGCGTCGCCAGTATACCATTTACATTAAAGATTTGCGCACAGGTAAAATTTTAACCGATGAAATTGCCAACACCAGTGGTGACCCTTGCTGGGCCAATGATAACAAAACTATTTTTTATACCGAAAAAAATGAAATCACTTTGTTGTCTGAAAAAATTCTGCGCCATACATTAGGAACCGATGCCAAACAAGATGCTATTGTTTATACCGAAACAGATAAAAGTAATTACATAGGCGTTTTAAAATCAAAAAATGATAAATATATTTTTATTTACAGCAGCGCCACTATGTCGACCGAAGAGTTTTTTATTGATGCCGCTAAACCTAACGATGCCTTTAAATCGTTTCAGCCCCGCATAAAAGATCTGCGCTATTGGGTTACAACATTAGCTGATAGGTTTTTAATAACCACCAATAAAGATGCAAAAAACTTTAAAGTGATGGAGTGCCCCTTAGATAAACACACTGTAGATAATTGGAAGGATTATATCCCACACCGCCCCGATGTGTTGGTACAAAACGTAGAAGAGTTTAAAGATTTCATAGCTATCAACGAGCGTAAAAATGGCCTTGTGCAACTGCGCATTCGCAGTCTTAAAGATGGCTCTGAACATTATGTAGATTTTGGTGAACCTACTTATGCTGCAAGTATAGGTGCCAACGCCGAGTATAACAGCACCACCCTGCGTTATAATTATTCATCGCTAACAACTCCTGCTTCAGTATATGATTATGACATGGTTACCAAAACCAAAAAGTTAATGAAACAGCAAGAAGTGTTGGGCGGCTATAATAAAGACGAGTACCAAACCGAACGCGTTTATGCAACAGCTACTGATGGTACAAAAATTCCTATTTCAATTGTTTATAAAAAAGGCTTGGTAAAAAATGGCAAGGCTCCTTTATTATTATATGGCTATGGCAGCTATGGCAACAGTATAGATGCCAACTTTAACCCCTCGCGTTTAAGTTTGCTTAACCGCGGTTTTGTTTACGCCATTGCCCACATACGTGGCGGACAAGAAATGGGCCGCCAGTGGTACGAAGATGGTAAAATGATGAAAAAGAAAAACACCTTTACCGATTTTATAGATTGTGGAAATTTTTTGGTTAAAGAAAACTACACAACACCGCAGCACCTTTACGCAATGGGTGGCAGCGCGGGCGGTTTATTAATGGGTGCTGTAGTTAACATGGCGCCAACCTTATGGCATGGCGTAATTGCACAAGTGCCTTTTGTTGATGTAGTAAACACCATGTTAGATGAAAACATACCGCTAACTACTAACGAGTACGATGAGTGGGGCAACCCCAACCAAAAAGACGCCTACTTTTATATGAAAAGCTACAGCCCTTACGAAAATGTAGAACACAAAGCCTACCCCAACATGTTAGTTATTACTGGTCTGCACGACAGCCAGGTACAGTATTTTGAACCCGCCAAATGGGTAGCCAAACTACGCGATATGAAAACTGACAACAACCTACTGCTCCTTAAAACCGATATGGAATATGGGCACGGTGGTGCCAGCGGAAGATTTGATTATTTAAAAGATGTGGCCTTAAACTACTCTTTTTTGTTAGGGCTTGAGGGCATTAATAAATAAAACGGTTATAATTTTTTCGGCTAAAATTTCGCGAATTTAATATTCGATTTTTTTACTCAGCCTACAATGCGTGGTATAAGAATAGCCTTATCTGCTCCGCAAACTATTTTTAAGTTTACCATAACGCTCGCCCATTAGCAGTTTGCGATAATTGTTTTTTTCATCTTTGGTAACATCCATTACAAAACCTGCTTGTTGCTAAAACACCATCATAAAATCAGACCCGCCAAATAAAAAATAACCCATCATATCACCTTTTTTTACTTGCGTGCCAACCTGTATATTTTTTTCGAAATTTACCGAACACACCTGCGACATGCCAATGGGCAGCAACGCCACCAAACCAAATTCTGCTGTTTCAACAATTACACAAGCTCTTGTTTCAACCGATTGCCAGCCCGGTACCGATGCATCATACACATATCGTTTGTTAATCGAATCCCAGGTTAAAATACAACCTGCCGCATTTTCGCCTGCAATAATTCTAAGCTCTTTAACCGTGCCGCTAACCGGAAAATGATATCGGTGATAATCATTTATATCCAAATACGTATGCGTAAACACACCGTTGGCAAATTCTTTTTCGTACTTACTGTCTTCACCAATTAATTTTTCTATCGAGTTTAACGTACCCGATTTTATAGCCACACCTTCTTTCTGCACAATGTTACTCGCGCTATCGCTATCAATTTGCCAAACACCTTGTGGTTGCGAATCGGCAGGCGAGTCAACAACCGAGTTGTCGCTTGCATCTGCTATGGGTCTTTTATCCGGAGATTTAAAGTGCCTCGAAAAAAACTGATTAAATGTTTTCCAATTAGTAGCATCTTCGTACCAGTTATTTTTTAATCCAAATTTATTATCCTGCAAAGCCATTTGGTAGTAGGCATCATTCCACGATTCTTTCGTATCCAAAAAACTGCCCCAACCCTTATTAAAACTTATCAGCCAATCGCTATACGGTTTTACATATTGCAAGGAGTTATTGTAAAAACCTTTTCCATTTAGTTCGGGCAAAGGTTGGTCGTTTATAAAATAATAATAACACAAGCCTTGGTCTAACTTGGTGTACAATTCCGAGTACGCCATTTTTGGCAGCAAGCCCCAGGGCATAGCCTTTTCGGCATAGGCAATAAAATCGTAATATTCTTCCAGCGTTTGCGCCGGGTTTGAATTTCTATCGGGGTTTATTTTTTTTGCTCGCGCTATTGCTTCAACAAGCAAGCGTTTTATGTTGGCATCGTGTTCAACTATATCAATCAGCTCTTTTGTTTTTTGTCCGTAATCTGCTTTTTTAATCGATGTATCACTTCCACACGAAACAAAAAGCAGTACTGTAAATAACAAACTAAAAAGCGCGGTAAATTTTTTGGTCATAAACACATTTTTAAAAACCGAAAAATAGGCAAAGTATCCATACTATTTTTTTATACCATCAAAAAAAATAAACGTACTTTGTACATGTAATGTTTAACCAATTAAAAGGTTTGTTGAAGTATATTACAGATTTTGACGAACAACAGCTTACCGAAATAACCAAACACTTTAAACCCAAGTCGGTTAAAAAAAATGCCCTTTTACTTTCGCAGGGCCAGGTGTGTACCGAGTTTTATTTTATTGAAAAAGGTTGCATCCGTACTTATTTTATAGATAAAGAAGGCAACGAAAAAACAAGATACGTAATGTGCAACCCTTCTATTGGCACCGCGCTAACAAGTTTTATTTCGAAAAAACCTTCGTTTGAATTTATTGAAGCACTTGAAGATACCGAGCTTTTAGTAATAAGCCATGCCGATTTTTATAAACTAAACAACCAAATTACCCAATGGAAAGTTTTTTACCAACGGGTGTTAGAAATGGCTTACTCGTTTCAAAACAAAAAAATTGAAGGCTTGGTTACCCTCACTGCCAAACAGCGGTACGATTTATTACTGAAAGAAAATCCCGCTTTAATACAAAGGCTGTCTAATAAAATACTGGCTTCTTATCTCGATGTCAGACAAGAGACCTTAAGCAGGTTAAAATCCAAGTAGCGTTTTTTGATGTAGGTCAATGCACAGCAAATTGACCGGAAGTATTTTTGTATCCTAATCAAAAAATTACAAATCATTAAAACCAAAAAAATGAGAAAACTAACTGCATTTAATTTTATGACCTTAGATGGTTATTTTGAAGGCCCGAAAAAAGGAGAATATGCCTGGCACAAACACGACCAAAGTACCGAGGAAACCGAGTTTGCCGAAGATAAATTGCAATACAATAACACACTGCTTTTAGGACGTGTTACTTACGACCAAATGGCAAGTTTTTGGCCAACCGAAAACGCCATTAAAATGGTACCCGATGTAGCCAAGGGCATGAACAAAGCCGAAAAAATTGTGTTTTCGAATACATTAAAAAAACCCGAGTGGAACAACACACGCGTAATGAGCGGCAACATTGTAGAAGAAATAAAAAAATTAAAAAACACCACGGGCAGCAACATGACTATACTGGGCAGCGGAAGCATTATAACCCTGTTTGCCGAAAATGGCTTGATTGATGAATTTCAGTTTATGATAAACCCAAAAGCCATAGGCAGTGGCACACCTATATTTAAAGGCATTAAACAGCAACTAAACCTTAAACTTATTTCGAGCAAAGCATTTAAAGATGGTGTTGTTGTGTTAACGTATCAACCTGCTTAGTACAATTTGTAATTTGAAACAAACACAAAATAAACCACTCCGCGTAATTTAAAATTATGCGGAGTGCTAACATTCAATTTCTCTTTACTCAATCAAAAAAAGTTTCATGTAAGGTTTTTGCATTTTTTGTTTATTGTTGCCTAATAATAAAAACTTAAGTTTAGCACAAAAAACAAATCTATTTGTATGAAAAAAATTACGCGTACACTAATTGCATTAGTCGGCATACTACTGCTAACACAATGTAACAACTCAAAACCTGAAACCCCGGCCGTTGTAACTGAAAACCCGTGGAGCTGCACATCTACCCTCGACCCAAATGCCGAAGCCGACATTGACACCAAAGATGTTGATTTTAGTTTTGTGTTTATGGGTTGCAACCGTACCGATGATGATTTGCCTGCCACCACCAATAAATCAACTGCCAATGTGTTTCAGTTAAAGCGCACCTTTAACGAAGTATGCGGCATGAAAATAAAACCAAAATTCTTTTTCTTCCTCGGCGATTTAGTATTGGGGCTTAAAACCGATACCAACGTACTAAGCAGCGAATTAAAAGCATGGGTTCAGCAATTTCAAGCTGATACATTTTCTGCCATGCCCAACTCGGGCATTCGTATGGTGGCTGTACCCGGCAATCACGAAATGCTTTATAAAGTAGCCAACCCTCCTAAAAACTTTCCGAAAGAAGAACGCCCCTGGATAGCCGCACCTGCTATTTGGCGCAGCATTATGCAAACCTTTAGCATACAAGCGCCTGATGATTATGGCATAAGCTATTGCGCAATTGATAGTTTAACTTACTCCTTTAATTATAAAAATACACACTTTGTATTAGTTAATACAGATACCTATTACAACTCAAAAGATAGCATCATCCCCGGCCTTGTACCCGCCACCTGGATAGTTAACGACATAACTGCTGCCCGCCAACAAAACAGCAAACAACACATTTTTGTAATGGGCCATAAACCCGCGCAAATTATTTACAAAGGCAAACTAACTCCGCAACATGCCGATAGTGTAGATGATATCATCAACCTCGATTCGGTAAACGTAATATGGCCTGCTATGGAAAAAAATAAAGTAGAAGCCATGCTAACCGCGCACCGTCATGAGTTTTTGGTAACACAACCCACCGAAGGCAAAACCACACAAATAATTGCCGGCAACGGTGGTAGTTTGTACGAGAGCCACTTGCCCGATAGCAATCAGTTTTTTGGTTACACAAAAATTTATGTAATGAAAAACGGACACGTACTTGCACGCAGCTTTGGGCGCATAACACCGGGTTCAAAAAAGAATAACTCCTATGTTACACCACTCCCCTGTGGTGATTTAACCCGCCTGCGTTATAAAGATAACATAACCTGGGGTAGAAAAGTGTGCACATTTAATCCACTCCTGTACCCACAAAAATAAGCACTCACAAAAGCCTCGCCTCTGCGGGGCTTTTTCACAAACTCTCCTTGCGTAAACACTCACAAATAATTTTCCCTACCTTCGTTATGCATGAGATATATACTAAGTATACTGGCCATAGCAATAAGTTTTTACAGCCACGCGCAAACTGATTCCCTAAAAACAGATTCCTTAAAGCAAGCCCTTGTAAAACACACCCAAGCTATTGAGGCAAACCCAAAAAATGTAAGTGCCTATATAAACCGTGCACGTGTAAAATTTAAATTACGTAACTACATGGGCAGTATAGATGATAACCTAAAAGCCATTGAGTTAAACGCCCAAACCGATACCGCTTACACAAACATAGGCGCAGCCAATGCCGCTTTAAAAAATTATACCGAGGCAATTAAAAATTACAGCAAAGCCATACAAATAAACCCAAAAATGTATAAAGCATTTTGTTTTCGTGGCATGGCAAAAAGCAGCCAAAACAATTACACAGCCGCCATTGCCGATTACGATTCGTCCATAGCGCTGCACCCAACCTATACCGATGCGTATTTTAGTAGAGGCAGCGCCAATCGTTATTTAAAAAAGTATGCCAATGCCCTGCACGATTATAGCAAAGTAATTGAGCTGGATACAAATTACACACAAGCCTATTTTCAGCGTGGCAATTGCAAATACGATGTAAATGCGTATAAAGATGCTTGGTACGATTATGCCAAAACAATTACCCGGCAACCCAACAATGCCGATGCCTTTAATGCTTGTGGCAATTGCAAATTTGCGCTTAAAGATTATGAAGGCGCCCTTTTAGATTATAACACCGCCATTGAGTTAAACCCACGCAATGCCAACATGCGTTTTCACCGTGCAAACTGCCGCTTTGCTTTAGATAAATTTACCGAGGCCACCGAAGACCTTACCAAAACCATTGAGCTAAACCCAAAATATGTGCAAGCCTATTGCGCGCGGGCGCATTGTTATATACGCTTAAAAAAATACGACCTCGCTATTACTGATTGCGATAAAGCCCTCGAAATAAATCCACAATGTGGCGAAGCTTTTTTTAGGCGAGGCAATGCCAAACACATGATAGGTGATGCAGTTGGTGCTTGTACCGATTGGGCTAAAACAGTTGCCATAGGCGATTATTTTTCGGCCGCATCCAACATTGCTAAATACTGTAGATAAAAAACAAAACACAGCTTACTCATCATTAAAAAGAAATAATTTTAATCCTATTTTATATAAATAGGTTTATTAATATGTTGCACATATTCAAACCGCATAGTTTTTCCGTACACACTTTCTACATCGTAATTTGTGGTCATAATTTGTAAATTACCATTACCACCATTTAATGCCGCTAAAGCCGCAGCAGATAATGTAAACGATGTTGCACCTGTAGGCACAATATAACCCATTTGCGCCAAACCATCTGAAATATAAATGTTTATTTTATCTACATTGCTAATGGTAAAGTGTACAGTTAAACCCTGACTGCGGTTTATTGTATCAGGTAATAAATTATAATTTGTGTATTGGGCTTTAATGCGGTTACTTGTGTAAGTAAACGAAGGAATAACGTTTTGCCCCACCACCTGCCAGTTACTTTGTGAATCACTAATGCTATCATTAAAATAATTTACTGTGTTAGCTTGGTAGGTTAATGCAATGCTATCTATTGCCACCGAGCCAACAGGCTTATTAGCTAAAATAGAATTACCACTTTGTGCTGTATAAGTAAATTCAGCCCCGGCATCGTAATACATAGTAATAGATTGCGAAGGCGGCTCAGGTAAAATTATCACCTTCGAAAAGGTAAGAAACCCATAATACAGAGTATCGTTAGATAAGTGTATATCATTAACAGGCGCACCATTATTTACAACGGCATCTTTTTTACAAGACAGCAAAATAAGCACCGTAAATAAAGCAAACGTTATTTTTTTCATTTGCTAAATATATACAAAGTTAAGCTTATGCAGGTTAACCTCCCTTAGCACCTATAATTAACCTAATAACAGTTAAAAAAAACTAAAACCCCTTATACTTTAACATAATAAAAGTTAAGCCAAAGAAAGCTGCTACAATAAAAAATAATTTTGTAGTCTGTATGAAAAAAGGCTACCTCTTTTTATTATTTGCACTATGTAATTTGTTTGCTACCGCGCAACAAATTACACCCGATTCTATTTTCCATTATTACATTAGCCACAAACAAAAAATGGTACTGGCCTATTCCTTTAAAACCATTGCCGATGCTTATAACGAAGATAACGATGTAACCAAAGCACTTGCCTACTACAACAAAAGTTTAGCAGCCTACCAATCTATAAACGATAAAGGCGGCATAGCAAAACTATATTTTACCATAGGCAAACTCCTAAACACACAAGGCAACCGTAAAGAAGCATTAAGCTACCGCGATAAAAGCAAAAAAATAAACCAGGAAATTGCCGACCAGCAAAAAACCGCCAACACCTTAAACAAACTGGCCTATAGCTACAACACCCAATTAAAAACAAACCTTGCCCTAACCAACTATTACCAAAGCCTAAAATTATACCTGCAAATAAACGATAAAACCGGTATCGTAAATTCGCTAAACAACATAGGCACCATTTGTATTGAGCAAGGCAACAAACCCCTGGGGCTCCAATATTACAACCTTAGCCAAAACATAAAAGAAGATTGCAAAAAGCGCGCCCGTGCCATAAAAGCAGAAATGAATAATTCAGATAGAGTTGCCTACTCCTTTAACAGCATAGCCGCACTTTACTATAGGCAAAAAAATTATCCGATGGCACATGCCTATGCCGATAGCTCGTTGCTTATAGCCAAACAAGCCAACTACCCAAACAGCATTTGCCGGGCCGATAGCCTGCAAGCCCAAATAGATTTAGCCCTTGCCAACCTGCCCACCACCACCGCCAGCCAAAAAGCAAACTACTTAGCCGAAAGCAAAACACACCAACAACAATACACAGCCCTGCACGATAGTTTACAAAACCTAAAAGCCCCAACATCCTCAACCGCAAACAATAACGCAAGCATCTCCTCAGCCGATTCAAAAACTTCAACTAATTTCAACTTCATTAAAACAGCAGGCATTATTATTTCGGTAATTGGTCTTGTAGTTATTTTAGTTTACAACTCCCTTCAAAAAAAACAAAAGTAATTTATCGCGTAATACATTAGGGCGTTCTTCTTCAATCCCTAACACGGCAGCAAAAAAAACATTTGTATATTTAATGCAGCATGACTTTGTTCGACGATGAAATAAACCCCCAAGCAAACCTATTGCCTTTTAATGGCACCGTAAATTATTACGGCAAAATAGTTGATGCACAACAAGCCAATTACTATTTAGAAAAACTATTAAACACCATTAACTGGCAACCTGACCAAGCCATAATTTTTGGCAAACAAATAATAACCAAACGCAAAGTAGCCTGGTATGGCAATGTGGCTTTTGAATACAGCTACTCAAACACCACCAAACGCGCTCAAACCTGGACCCCCGAGTTACTGCAACTAAAAACCATTACCGAAAAAACTACGGGTGAAACCTATAACTCCTGTTTGCTTAACCTGTACCACAATGGCAGTGAAGGCATGGCTTGGCACAGCGATGGCGAAAAAGATTTAAAAAAAAACGGAGCCATTGCCTCACTAAGCTTTGGTGCCGAACGCAAATTTGGTTTCAAACACAAACAAAATAAACAAACCATTTTTTTAACCCTGCAACACGGCAGCTTATTAGTAATGAAAAACGAAACACAAACCCATTGGTTACACCGTTTACCACCTACCACAAAAATTTCTTCCCCACGTGTAAACTTAACCTTTCGCACCATTGCACAATAAAGCACCTTGCCATACTTGGTGTTATCAGTAATAAACAAATGGGTGCTATTTAATATATTTTTTAAATTAGTGTAAGTAAAATAAACAGCATGCTTAAAACAAAATTTAAAACAATTGATGAGTATCACCTTACGTTTCCAAAAAACATACAAAGCCTTTTAAATATAATGCGCAGCACCATACAACAAGCAGCGCCGCAAGCACAGGAGGTTATAAGTTACAACATGCCTGCGTTTAAACAAAACAAGGTGTTGGTGTATTATGCTGCCCATGCAAACCACATTGGTTTTTATCCTACGGCAAGCCCCCTGGTTGAGTTTAAACAGCAACTGGCAAACTACAAAACATCAAAAGGTGCTGTACAATTTCCGTTAGATAAAAAACTACCTACTGCTTTAATAAAAAAAATAGTAAAGTTTAGAGTAGCACAAACCGAAAAAGTTGCCACCAAGTAAATCTTCCGCCTAAAAAAACTGCAACCAAATCTACTTTAATATGTAAGGTTTTTTCAAAAATTGTACTTTTTTACTTAGGTAAAACACCTTAATTTTGTTTTTTAAACAACAAATTCACACATGAAAAAATTAATGATTCTTTTATCATTATTTCTGTTTAGCCTCAGCTCATGTGGTCCATCAAAAGCAGAGGCCGAAGCAACAGCGCGCATTCAGGCAATTCAAAATTTAATTGTAAAAGCCGACGACCAAGAAGAACAAGACGAACTAAAACAACAGCTCATAAATTTAAAAGCAAAACTGGCCGGCGAAGAGTTTAAGTTAAGCGATACCGAGCAGCTTAAACTACTACACTCGCAAAACGAAAAAATACAAAAAATAGAAACCCAAACAAAAATTGTTGAGCAAATAAAAAAACCAAATAGCCGATATACAAAAACAAATAAAGTAAAACCGTTTTATTTTTAACCCTAAGAGAGCCCCGCACCATGTGGGGCTTTTTTATTTTAATTAATGGTGCCGTTACGGCGCTTTGTAAACACGTGCTGTAGGGCTTTACGTTTCAAGCTTTTATGATTACATAAAAGGTTTTTCACTGCAACCCCTAACTGTATTTGTTTCGGTAATCGAGCGGCGTTATGCCGGTGATGCGTTTAAACACTTCGCGAAAGGCTTGTATATCGGCATAGCCAACATCGTACATAATTTCGTTAATGGTTTTGCGGCCAAGCTCTAATTGTTTTTTGGCGGCTTCCATTTTTACACGTTGTATATATTCGGCAACGGTGTTGCGGGTGGCTTTTTTAAAACGACGCTCGAAGGTGCGACGTGTTACATAAAATTTATCGGCAATTTGGTCGACCGTATATTTTGTGAGATAATTATTCTCTATAAACTTTTGCGCTTTTAAAATAAGTTCGTCGCCGTGGTCTTTTTGTCCTTGAAAAATAAGAAAGGCCGATTGGTTGTTTTTATCTAAATCAATTACAAAATATTTTGCGGTGCGAATAGCCATTTTACGATTGGTAAATTTTTCTACCAAGTGCATAAGCAAATTCCAATAGGCATTACTGCCACCACTTGAGTAAAGCCCGTCTTGGTCGGTTATCATTTTTTCATCAACCAAGGTAACCGCCGGATAATAATAACGAAATTCGTTTGCATGCGCCCAATGCGTAGTGCATTGTTTGCCATTTAAAATACCACTAAATGCTAAGAGCGTAACACCTGTACACAAACCCGCAATTTCACTGCCGTTTTTATATTGGTTTATAAGCCACATGCAACAATCTTTATTAAGATAAACCGAACTGGCTATGTGCCCGGTAAGTGATGGAATGATAATGAGATTTGTTTTTTTTACTTGCTCGAAAACAGCATCGGTGCGAATGGTGTAAGCACCCGCGTTAAATTTTACATCGGTAGTAAAACCAACAAGTTGTATTTTAAACAAAGGAGGTTTGCCATCGGCCTTTAAAAACTCATTTACTTTTTCGAATACATAAACTGAATCGGTTATGGATGCGAGTAAAGCATTGCGAAGTACTAAAACAGATACGTTTACCATGCTGCAAATGTAAAAAATTGTTTTGTCGCAAATGCCCCCTTTATAATGTCGCATTTACATAGGGGTTTTTACCCCCAAGGCAATAACTTTGTGGTATAATTTAAAAAAAAACAAAACATGATTAGTACAAACCCTTATTTAAATTTTCAGGGCAACACAGCCGAGGCTATGGAGTTTTATAAATCGGTATTTGGTGGCGAGTTCACTATTTACCAACGCTTTAAAGACATGCCGGGCTGCGAGCAAATGGCACCTGAGGATCAGGAAAAAATAATGCATATATCGTTAGTAACGCCAAAGGGACAAATTTTTATGGCTACCGATGCCTTAGAATCGATGGAACAAAAACTAACTTTTGGTAACAACTACCATATACTTATACATACTGAAAACGAAGCGGAAACCGACAAATTGTTTAACGCCCTAAGTGCAGGAGGAAAAGTTGAAATGCCTGTAAACAAAACTTTTTGGGGTGCTTACTGCGGCATGTGCCGTGATAAATTTGAAACGCAATGGATGGTGAACTATACGTATCCGGTAAAAAAATAAAACTTAAAACAACATGGAAAATAAAAAGAAAGTAAGTTGGTGGATTGGCACTATTTTAAAAGGCTTAGTAGTTTTGTTTTTATTGTTTGACGCCATCATGAAAATTATTAAACACCCCCAAGCAGTTAAAGGCACTAAACAATTGGGCTTGCCCGAAGATTGCCTTGTGGTACTGGGTGTTTATTTATTTGTTGCTACTTTATTATACCTGTATAACAAAACAGCCATTTTAGGCGGCTTGTTTATAACGGCTTACTTAGGTGGTGCGGTGGCTATTATGTATGCGGCGCAAAAAGAAGGACACCCCTATATTTTTCCTATTGTGTTTGCTATGTTTATGTGGGTTGCCGAATTTTTGCGCAACGAAAAAATGCGTGAGGTTTTATATATTAAAATAAATAAAAGCGTTTAATTTGTTTGGGTAGCTTTTATGGAGAGCACATATTTGTAAACAGCATCTTTATCAGCATCAGATAATTCGGCGCGTTGTGCCATATCATCTATAATATCTTGCCATCGTGCTTCATCGCGTTTGTATATGTTTTTAGCACCGTGGCAGTTAATGCATTTGCCTACGGTATAAATTTGATGTCCTTGTTGCAGGGTGGCTAAAGTTACATTGGCATATTTTTTTTGTATGGCAAGTAGCTCGGCATTGCCCGGTTCATAAACCCCATTGGTTGATTTTACTGCCGGACCTGCTGTAACGGTTGAAGCAGGTGTTGTGGCAACCGGTGGCGCAGGAGTTGGTGTAACGCTTACTGCAGGTGTGTTTTTGGTACTGCGGCAGGCTGCAAAAATTATAATTGTGCTGCTTAGTAGAATTAGTTTACTTGTTGTCATACGATATAAATTTGTTAGCAAGGTTTGCCATTTAACTTTGCCGAAGTTATAAATATTGTATTTAGGCGATTATACTAACGAAACTTTTTTCGAAAAATTAACGGGTTGTTATACTCTTTGGTAATTATATATTTGTGTTATAAAAATTTGCACAATTAGCTAAACTTAAAAAACAACAAAACATGGAAGCAACAAAAATAACGGTTGAAACCACCATTAATGCAGACAAGAAAAAAGTATGGGATTATTATACAAACCCCAACCACATTACTAAATGGAATTTTGCCGACCCAAGCTGGCATTGCCCCAGCGCAAAAAACGATTTACGTGTTGGTGGCGTATACAGTGCACGCATGGAAGCCAAAGACGGTAGTTTTGGTTTTGACTTTGAAGCCACTTATAAAGAATTAGTGATGGGCGAAAAATTTACGTACCAAATGGGCGACCGAGAAGCCAGTGTACACTTTAACAACCATGCGGGCAAAACAGAAGTAGTGGTAACTTTTGATGCCGAAAAAATAAACCCTGTTGAAATGCAAAAAGGTGGCTGGCAAGCTATACTTAACAATTTTAAAAAATATACCGAAGCTAATTAAAATAACAAGCGGTGTGAGATTGCTTCGCTTCGCTCGCAATGACAATATGCGGGTGGTTGCAATAAAATAAAAAAGCCCCTTATTTCTACCTTAATTACGCAAGTTAGGGTTTAAGCAGAGCTAAAAAGACAAAACGACCAGATTTCTCTGGTCGTTTTTCATTTATTGAATTAAATAAATAGGATTTGGCCATTTTGGCCAAAAAAAGGGGCTCCGGTTAATTATAACGCCGATTAGCCGATTTCTTTTGAAAATCGGCAAAAAATACCCTAAATTTTATTTTACATTATTTTTTCATAGGCAATACTTGTATTGTAAAATATGTAAACTCCGTTTACGAACTCGCAAGCCACATTAATGAATTCAAATATAAATTCCGGCAGTCTTGCATTAAGTCTCAATTCAGGAATACCTTTTTTAAACAATCGTACAATCCCTCTAACTTGTAGACAAATCAAGTTTAATGAACGATAAGTCAGATAAAATAGTAATTCAATTTTTTCAAAATCAAGCAATTACCCCAGTTGTATGGAGAAATATAGATTTTAATCCAATATTAGCATCTACTAATTCTGTTAGTTATTTATATAATAATTTTGGTGAGTGTTTTTATACAAACAATCAAAAAATTGTCGTAGCAAATCCTTTCGATTGCGCTAGTATTTTTGCTTTGCAATACCACCTACTAACTGAAGCTCTGCTAAGATATAAAGATGAGAAAATTAGGAATTCATCTTGTGCACTATTTAAAAAATGCTGGGGAACAGATAGAAATAGAATTTTTTTCATAAATGGTCCGGAAGAACAAATGCAAGAATCTTTGGAACAAAACCTAAAAAGTAGTCTAAAAAAAGTTGATATTGTTAGGGAATATAACTTAGGTGCAAGCAAGCCTGTTGATATTCATGTTTATTGGCGTGGTGCAAATCGTGCTGCAATGATTGAAATTAAATGGTTAGGAAGAAGCAAAAATAGCAAAGGAAAGCTCTCCGCTCTATACTCAGATAAAAGAGCAAATGAAGGGGCTGTTCAAATTAAGGAATATCTTGATAAAGCAAATTCTGATACCCCTACACGTATTACTAAAGGGGTCTTAGTTCTAATTGACGGACAAAGAAATGGGGTTTCAAAAGGAACGACTACTATTAGTACTGCAAACGGAATGTTTCATAGCAATAAAGAAATTGTATTTGATGCGGATAAAAAATTTGCTACAATAAAAAACTATATGAAACCAATTAGAATGTTTGCCGAACCAATCTGTTTTTAAATATAAATTATGCCAGATAAATTAAATCACGATTTTATATTAAAAGATAAGGGATATTCAAATTATGAGGATACTACTGAGTTAGCACGTCATAGATGGTATTATTATAAAGAAGGTTTTTCTCCAAATATTGTTGAAAATGCTATTGAACAAACAGGAATAAGTAAAGACGATTTAATTATTGACCCATTTAACGGGAGCGGGACAACAACACTTTCATCCTCTATTAAAGGGTATAAAGCAATAGGGATTGAGGTAAATCCTTTTACAGCTTTTTTATCCGACGCAAAATTAAAAAATGCTGACATTTCAGAATTAAGCAGGTGGGAAGATAAGTTATTGAAAGTAGCAGAAAAAGGAATGCCATCTCCTCTTCAGGGGTACTCTACATTTTCAAAAACAAAAAAGTTATCGCATTCGGAAACAAAAAAATTAGATAAATGGCTTTTCAATATCCCTGTCCTTAAGTCATTCGAAGGTGGATGGGATTTGACAAATAAAATATCTTCTCATAATATTCGAAAACTAACAAGATTAGCATTAATCTCCGCAGCAATGAAAAATTGTAATGCGACTAGAGATGGGAAATGTTTACGGTATAGAGATAACTGGAAAGAAAATTTCTTTAATAAGGATACATTTTTAGATGCTTTAGCTTTTGATTTAGCTAATATTAAATTAGATATAGCTGAAAAACCAATTGAAGGTAAAACAAAAATACTACAAGGCGATTGCAGAAGTATTTTAAAATCTTCTGATGAAATAAAATCTTTTAAATTATGTATAACATCTCCTCCTTATCTTAATACATTTGATTACACTGATATTTATAGACCGGAATTGTTTTTAGGTAAATTCATTAATGACTCAAAAAGTTTATATGATTTAAGAATGAAGACAGTACGTTCTCACATTCAAGCTAAATGGAATGAGCCTACCCTTAAAGACTTTGGATTATTATATGAACAAACCATAAAGCATATTAATGAACATAAAGAAGATTTGATGCATAAATCTATTCCAATGATGGTTCAGGCATATTTTGAAGATATGTCCAATATCTTGAAATTATTGCATAATAAGGCTGCTAAAGATGCTCAGATATGGTTTGTAGTTTCTAATTCTGCATACGCAGGGATGGAAGTTCCAGTAGATTTAATTATTGGAGATATAGCAGCAAGAGCCGGTTGGTATTTAAAAGAAATAGGGGTATTGAGATATTTGAAAAAACGTAAAACAAAACATAGTCCAAATGTTACTCTTTTAAGAGAAAGCGTAATTATTTTATCAAAAAATAAGTTCTAGCAAGTACTTTAAAAAAATATGTAAATAATTAAGGTTCAATAAATTAAAAGGGTCAGAATATGTATTCTGACCCTTTGTTTTTTACCTCACTTAACCTTAATCGAGACTTGCGTAATTAAGGTATTTCTAAGGGGCTTTTTTTAATTACTAATTAAAAAATCGAATTAGTAAAGTTCAATTATTACTTAGTAATAACTATTCGTTTATTTACTACGTTATCGTTAGCTGAAATTTTAATGTTGTAAATGCCATTAGTTACATTGCTAACGTTTACATTGGTGGTACCATTTATGGTTTGGCTTAACACCAAGCGTCCGGTTAGGTCAAACATTTCTACTAACTGCGGAGTTGTTGTTTGTGTTTCGATTGTAAAATTACCGTTGTTTGGGTTAGGGTAAATTTCGAACTGTTGCGCAGCGTTGCTTACTAAATTATTAATGCCTGCTGTACTGCTTACTTGATTTTGTAAATAACTAAAATCAGGGGCAGTAGCATTTTTAATGATGGTTGACTGTTCTTCTTTACCACCGGTTAAAGGCAACGTAATGATTTGTGAACTTTGTGCCCAAGGGCAAACGTTGTTCCACGAACCTAATGTAATCATATACGTTCTGGCATAATGAAATTCGCCGGGGGTGCTTACATTGGGTACAGTAACCGAGCCTGAATAATCGGTACTGCCTGAATTGTTGATACCGCTGAATGTTGTTGCAGATGGAAATAACCACCAGTTAGAAGGGTTGTTACTTACCGTCCAATTAGCAGAGCCCGATGGAGATGAAAGTTCTGATAAAATATATTCGTATGCGTAACCTGCGCTGGCTGTTGTTGCCGCATCACTTGCTAATGCACTTATGGTTGCATAAGCACTGTTTGAAGTAACATCTGATAAGTTAAACGACGGTACGTTAGGAGATACCGTAACTAATTGGTTTAATGTAGTAGCACAACCTGTGGTGCTATTTGTTACCGTTACATCGTACGTGGTGTTTGTTGTTGGGCTTTCGGTTATACATGGTTGGGTTGAATAAACAATTTCACGTAGTCCTCGGGTAAACCATGCTATATTATATGGAGAACCAGAAGGGCTTACACATAACGTTGTGCTGGTGCCTGAACAAATAGTTGTGTTACCCGAAATGCTTGCTGCAGGATTGCAGTTAATGTATATACTTGTTGTATACGTTGCATTGGTTAATACAGGGCATTTTTTAGTTTCTGTAATTTGTACTATGTAATTATGGTTGCATGGTAAACTGCTTGTAGCAAATGAATAAGCAATAGTAGTAGATGTAGGATTTGAAATGGTTGCTGTTAAGCCTGGTCCGCCATCAGCTACTAAGCTGCTGTTTGCCGATATAATATTTAAAATATAACTATCTGGTATAGTAGTTCCGGTCGTTCCGCCTATGTTAAGCGTGCTGCCACTACATAGTTGAGCAGGCACCGTAAGGTTTGGTGCAAAGCTTGGAACAACTCCGTTTATGGCTTTGTAAACAAGCACACCTGCATCGTAATTAAAATATAAATTACCGCAAGCATCTACCGCTATGCCGTTTTCCTGAATAATGTTGGTGAAAAGTGTATAATAGTTGCCTGTATTAGTAAACAGACCAATATTGCCCAGGTTACCAAATAAAGCCAAGTATATATTATTGTTTGCATCAATAGCCATAGCAGATGCGCCATACGTAGCAAGAGCAGGAATTGATGTAACAGGATATCCATCTGCCGAGGTACCCGGAGTTACGCCGTAGCCTGCAAAATAATAAATGCGGCCTTTATAGGTTGGGTTAGTTAAATCAACTCGGCGAATTGTAGACGGATCCATGGTTAAACCATTAGATAAATCGGTGAAATATAAATTACTATATGTAGCATCAAACGCTATAGCACCGGTAGGGTTAATAACTACTGCAGATGAATTTGCTAATACATTATTACCTGTAGAAGGATTACCATAAGGAGTAACACCGGGTTGACCTACAACCGTATATATATAACCAGGAGTAGTAGTGTTTCCAAAAATATCTGTAGTTCCTACAGTTACTTCTCTTATAACACCCGAATCAATTATAAATATATTACCATAATTATCGACTGCGATACCCGACGTGCCATAAAAAGTTGCGCTGCTTGCAGGGCCACCATCTCCACAAACAGCTCCACCATCTTGCGTGCATTTAACAATAGGACCTTTAGTACCAAATGTAACACCTGTGTAAGGAGCCGGTACGGTACCTGCTACTGTTGTCATAAGATGCGCAGTACCCGAATTTATGGTACCACTAATAGCATTAACTTTTCTAATTAAACCATTACCCCAATCGTTAATATATAAATTGCCCTGCAAATCTAACGCTAAGGTAGTAGGGTTATTAAGCAGGGTGTGAACTGCAGCGGCTCCATCTCCATTGTATCCACCGGTACCACCATTTACACCGGCTATAATAGTTGCTACGCCAAAAATATCGACTTTTACTACCACGTTGTTGCCTTGGTCGGCAATAAAGGTTTCTCCTTTTGAGTTTACTACGATGCCCCCTGTTCTGCTTACCGGGTTACCAACAGCAACTCCTCCTTGTACTGTTGTGCCTTGTGTTCCGCCACCGGCTGCATTACCTAAAAAAAGGTTGTACCCGGTGGTAAATGGGTTTTGTGCAAAGCCCATGCATGCGCCTAAGCACATGGCCAAAATTAATTTTGTTTTTTTTGTTTTCATTTTTTTGGTTTGGTTTTATATTTTGTCCGGCAAAAGAATATATATGCAAACACCTTTTTTGAGGTAGTTTGCAGAACGTGCATTTAAGTTTGCAGAATGTGTGTTTAAGTTTGTAGCGACGAAAAGTTGAATACTAAATTACGAACGTTGAATGCCGCATTTTAAACGCCGAATGATATGTAAGGAATTTTCATTTTTTGTAATTATATTGAGAAAATGCTCTGCAATGCCTGTAATTACAAGAGGTGTGCGAGATTGCTTTGCAATGACAACAAGCTGGTTACGCCACTTATTTTAACGAGGCACTAAACCTATAACGGATAAATTGTACTTATCTTTTACTTGGATGTAGGCAACTGATGGGATTGATTTTGCGCCGAGTTTTTCTTTTTCTTCATCGGCTGTTAAGCCTAAATAAATTTTTTGTTTGCCTAATTGTTTGGCACGCAACACGGCGGTAAAAAGTAACTGACGATAGGTGTTGTATTGTTTAAAATTATAATCGAGCCCCAACACCCAAGGGCAATAGTTGTTTTTTGTTTTATATACAAAACCAATGGCAACCGGAAGAGGTTGCGGACGCGTATCGAGTTCGGGAATTATTTTTAGTTGAATGATATCGATATTAGGGTGTTTGCTTAATTGATAGAAAAGTTTTTTGGGTAAAGCAAATGTGTTTATGCGTCGGTTTTTATGCTGGATGTTTTTGTATAGCGTGTACCAATGTTCTACCTCAGCATCGGTTGGGTTGTTTACCATGCTGCTTTGAAAGCCGGGTTGAAAACGAATAACCTCACGCTTTAAGCGGTTGCGTTTTTTGGGTGGCAGTTGTTGTAAAAATTCTTCGGGGGTTTGCCAATTCATCTCTTCAATGATATTTGTATTTGGCATATCAACTTTTATAAAACCGCGGTCGATAAAATAATTTCGCAGTTCTAAATCATCGGCAGCAAAATCGCGCAGGTAAAGGGCATCGGTGGCTTGGGTTTCGTGGTCTGCCCAAATTTCATCTAACAGAAACATGAGGGCATTTTTCCAATCGACAGCATTTCTGTTTATATAAAGATGTTGGCCTTCGGTAAGTGGTGTACCCATCATATAACAACGCGATGTCAGGTAATAAGCATCTGCCTCCCTCTTTTCTTCAATTTGATTTGAGATGTCGGCAGGCGATAGCATATCATCTTTCAGCAACACATTGGTAAAAAAAGTAGCCGCTATAATTTTATTATTTGTATTGCGTACAAAATAGTACATAAAAGTCCAGTTATTTTCTGGTTCTGCATTTTGCGTAAAAGTGTTTTCGAGTAACAGAAGAGCCTCATAATCGAACATGCCTTTATCAGCCATTAATTCATCCCACACGGGTTGCGAGATATTTTTGATAGATGTATGTTTTTCTATTTTATAGCTTGTGTTAATTGTTGTTTGATTGGAGATTTGTTTATGGCGCAGGGTTTTAAAGGCACGGAAAATATCATCGGTAGTGCGGCCTTCTTCTTGCAAGGCAAGCGGCAGGTTTTTTGCAAGACTGTTACACAAGCCCAGTATATCATCATTCGTATGATTATTATTTATGGTAAAGCGTATACCGGTACAGGTTTCGGGTACGGCGGGGTAAATGCCCAGGTTAGTATAGTAACCATCGTGCATTAATTTATTTACCAAGTTGTAGCCCACGGTGGGCAAGCCCACACCAATAAAACGTATGGGTACTTCGGTGTTTGCAATTAAGGGCAGATTAAGTTGTGTGAGTGTGCTGTTACACAATTTTATTTTTTCGAGTAACTGATTTTGCTTTTCATGAATTTCATCGCTTAGGTGCATGTTAGCTGATGCTATAGAGCAACCCAAAGTTGCAGGTTGCTGCGGCCCTGAGTAAGTTAATGGGCCACCCCAGGTGCGAACTTTCCAACACCACTCATCGGTAGGGAAAACAAACACCCCCCCACTGGATCCAAAACCTTTTGCGAGCGATGTTGCCAAAATCATTTTAGGATGCAGTTCGCCTATTTTACTTAGTAAATAACCTGTACCGTTGGTGCCCGTCCAACTCATGCCATGCGCATCATCAATATAAAAATGCAGTTGCGGATTTTTATTTAGCATTACCATTAGCTCATCAATAGGCGCTACATCTCCATACATGGAATATATGCTATCGAAAAAATACCAAATGCGGTTGTGCTTGGGGCTAAGCTCATCAATTTTTTTCTGTAACTCATCTAAGCGGCTATGGCGCAGTAAGATAATGTTTACTTTTTTATCGATAAGCTTGGTTGCCTGATACATGGAGATATGCGCCTGATGATCGAGAATGATGGCATCGCCCTCTTCAACAATGCAGGGTACGGTACCAAAGTGCCCTATGGTTGAACTGGGCGAAAGCAACAAAGGACGTTTAAACATTTGCTGCAAACGCTCCTCCAACTCCTTATACGGATGAATGGATACGTAGGCGCGTGAACATGAAAACTGTGAGCCGTATTTTTCCAGATACTTTGTACCCGAAGAAATAATTTTTTGGTTTTTTTCTAAACCCAAATAGCTGCAGGAGCCAAAATTAATGAGCTCGTTTGTGTAACCTTGCAGCTTAA
>JABDDQ010000010.1 GCA_013287545.1 Bacteroidota bacterium
ATACCCGTATGTTTTCTTTAAAACTCACTTAGAATAAAGGTAAGGCATTAACGTTGTTTTCCAAATATTGTAAGCAGTGGGGGTAAGGTGTACCCCATCGGACACAAATAAATCATTTAGTTTGGGATACTTTATAAAAGCTGTATGTATATCAACATAAGTTAGGTTAAACTCCTGAGCTATTTTTTTTAGGTTTTCGTTTTGTGCCAGTATTCTATTGTTTACATCTTTATTATCCGTTAAAAACGATGGACGGTTAATAATAACAGGTAAATTACTTTGTATATATATTTTAGTTTGAGGACTTTGAGTCTGCATTTTTTTTATCACCTCACGGTAGTTGGCACAAATATCATCTAAGGCTATTTTTTCAATTATATCGTTAATGCCAATTTCAATAAAAAGTTTCTCGGGTTTTAGTTTGGTAATGTTATCTATGCGTTTTACTAAACCTTCGCTAAAATCGCCTACAATGCCACAGTTTAAAAGTGTTGTATCAGCAAAATATTCATTTACATTAAATAATTCGGTTAAGCTATTGCCTAAAAAAACAACTTTATACTTATCAGGAGGCGTGTTTTTTATCTCCTCGTTACGTTGTTGCCAGTGTTCTGAGCTAAGTGTTTTTTCCACAATCCAGCGTTGTTTTAGTTTCTTCCCACACAAAAAAAGCAACCATAAACTTAAGAGAGCAATGCAAACTATCCAAATAAACCTCCTCATTTCAAACACAAACCTACGTAATTAATTGGCGTTATTTATAGTATTTTTGCTTCGTTTTTAAGCAGATAAACCGAAAATGAACTACAAGCAAACACTTGATTATTTATACACACAACTGCCCATGTTTCAGCGCATTGGGGCTGCCGCTTATAAAGCTGATTTAGTTAATACATTAGCTATTTGCAAACTTTTAAATAACCCAGAAAACAAATTTAAAAGCATACATGTGGCAGGCACCAACGGCAAAGGTTCAACTTCGCATATGTTGGCGGCGATTTTTCAGCAAGCGGGTTATAAAACAGGTTTATATACATCACCCCATTTAAAAGATTTTAGAGAGCGTATAAAAATTAATGGGAAAGAAATTTCTAAAAAATATATTACCGGATTTGTAGAAAAACATAAAACTGATTTTGAAAAAATAGAACCTTCATTTTTTGAATGGACGGTAGGGCTTGCCTTTAATTATTTTGCCGAACAAAAAGTTGATATTGCTATAATTGAGGTTGGGTTAGGAGGGAGGCTCGATTCTACTAATGTTATAAGGCCCTTGTTGTCATTAATAACTAATATAAGTTTCGATCATACAAACCTGCTTGGTAACACGCTACCTAAAATAGCCAAAGAAAAAGCGGGCATTATTAAACCAAAAACACCCGTGGTTATTAGTCAAACACAAGCTACGGTAAAAAAAGTATTTGTAGAAAAAGCCAAAGCAAGTAATAGCAAAGTTTATTTTGCGGATGACATGTTTATTCATCAAAAAGAAAATTACCTGCCTAAGAAATCGCTTACCAAGCATTCTTACAAAAAAGGCAACGAACTTATATCTGTTGTAAGTGATTTACCGGGCACCTATCAGCAATACAATATTGCGGGAGTTTTAACGGCCTTAGCTATTTTAAAACACGATTTTAAAATAAAAGACAAGTATATAATTAAAGCTCTTAGTAATGTTAAAAAGCTAACAGGTTTACATGGCAGGTGGGAGTTAATAAACAAACACCCGCGTGTTATTGCCGATACTGGGCATAACAAAGATGGAATTCTACAAGTAATTGATTGTGTTAGCCGTGAGTTTAAATCAAGTACGGTAAAAGGTAAATTGCATGTGGTTTTTGGTGCTGTTAATGATAAAGATGTAAGCAGCATTTTTGCATTGTTAAAAACAAACAAACATTTTGCTAATGCGACTTACTACTTTTGTAAACCTAATATACCAAGAGGCATGGAGTTAACTGTTTTATATAAAGCAGCTCAACAACAAGGTTTAAAAGGCAAAACATATTCATCGGTTAAAAAAGCCTTGCAGGTTGCCAAAAAAACGGCTAAGGCAAACGAGTTGGTTTTTGTGGGTGGAAGCACTTTTACCGTGGCAGAGGTTTAAATATTAAGATTAATAGGCCTTTTGTTGATAACAACTTAACTATTTGGTAATTTGGTACTCTTCCCTTTTTTTATACATTTGTAATAACAAGTGAACACCTTATCCAGGGTTTGCCAAGTTAAACAGAACGAGGTAAATCATCTGGTACCATTTGTGTAAAATTAATTTACATGAAGAAATTAGTACTGTTATTAATATTCGTTATTAGGTTTTCTGTTATTGATGCTGCCGCTCCTACCATTCAAGCTTCTGGTATTAATTTCCCTAAAATAGGATGCAATGCCTTTGAAATAAATTGGACTAATGGGAACGGTTCAAATAGAATTGTAGCTGTTTACCCGGCGGGGGGTATAACTCTACCTACTATAGCTTATGCGGCAAATCAAATTTATAATAGCGGAGGGGCTATAGGGGGGGGGAAAGTTGTTTATGACGGGACAGGGAATTCAGTAATTGCAGTTGGTTTGGCTGCAAATACTACTTATACTATAATAGTATTTGAATATAATGCGGGCCCGGCTTATCTTACCACTACTACTAATTCAGTTACAGTTACAACAGATGTTACTTGTACTTGTCCGGTTATGACTGGCGCGGTAATAAATGGATGCGGCCCTAATAATAGCAATACTGGTAGTTGCCCTGGAGGTTGTGGGGAAGGTGATTCAGAAATTTTATTGTTTAATTCTTCGTCATATGGTTTTGTTACCAACAGTAGTGCTTCAGATGGTTCGCCATCAAATACCGGGAATAGTATTCCATTTATGAATTATTCCTCAGCTGGTAACGCAAATATTGCCGATGCTGTTGCTTATACGTCTAACGCAGCCCTTACAACAACATTAAATGGTATGACGGGTTGCGCAAACTCTTTTATAGATGCAAGTGCGGGAGCTGTGCCACCTTGGTCAACAGTAATGATGGTTAAAAATACTTTTTGCGCTTCAAGTTATACTTTAACCAGCTTATGCTCTTTTGCACCTATTTATGTTTTATATGTAAATGGTGGTGTAGGTGGAGGTGGTGTAGGGTGGGCAGGAGAAAATACAGCAGTATCTGGCTGTGCTCAAGGAAATTTCTCTAATGGTGCAGGAAGCATTCGCTACTTCGATATTGATTTCACAAAAATAAGTACTATTGATGGAGGCGCAAGTTCTGCATCTTGTGAGTATTATTATTCATATAATTGGGGCTCGAGTAGCGATGGCGATGGTATATATTTTTCGGGGTCGGCTGTAGGAGGGTCTAGTACAGGAACAGCAGTAGATGCTTCAGGAATCTCAACAGGAGCTTGTAATCTGCCGGTTGTTCTCCCAATAAAATTAATAAACTTTAGAGCTAATAGAACACAGGATGGGACTAATATTAATTGGACAACAGTTTCAGAAGCGAATAATGATTATTTTGAAGTAGAGTACTCGTTAGATGCAACAAACTTTATACCTTATAAGGAAGTAAAAGGTGCCGGTAATAGTACTAACACAAAAAATTATTCATGCTCTTTTACACTTAATGTTGGAAATAACGCGGTATTTTTTCGTTTAAAGCAAGTTGATTATAACGGTAATTTTTCATACAGCAGTATTATTTCTGTTGGGGGACCATTACCTACTACATCTAACATAAATGTTTTTTACAATACAGAAAAAGATAAAATAGTAACTCGTTTTCATTTAGATTACCCGCAGGAAGTAAACATAAGTTTATATGATGTTACCGGAGCTAAAATACAAGGAATAACCTCTCTTTTATATAGTGAGGGAGATAATGAAATCCCACTTAATGCTCCTGATAAAGCGGGAATTTACATTTTAGTGTACCAAAATGGAAGTAGTTTGCCTATTCATCAAAAAATTATGGTAACGAAATAGCTTATCTTTTCTTCTAAAAGAAGCACCCGAAACTCGTCGAATGTTCATATTTTATCGACTATTTTGATAAATAGTTAATGGTTTGTTAACTTACTCCGGTTTTTTTTTCTTTATTTTTGGCGCAAACAAGTGAACATCCTAAACAGGGTTTATATAAAAGTAGGTCTACTTTATAAACTGCCTGAAAACCATTTGTGTAAAACAAATAAGGTGCTTGCAATAACAACAACTAAATACTAAGGATGAAAAAAACAGCTATTCAAAAAAAATTGAAAAAATATTTTTTAGTTTTAATAACGTCTATGCCCGTACTTGCTTTTTCGCAAACAACGGTAACACCAAACACATCTGCAATTACTCTTGCGCAAGACATTGTAGGAAGTGGAGTTACTGTAACTGCTGCTAATTTTAATAAATGTGGTGGTGTGCCAACAGGCTCAGTGGTATCGGCAGGTACTTTTACCAATACAAGTGGAGACCTTGGAATATCAAACGGAATTATTTTAACTACGGGTACTGCTACCGATGCCGGATTAGCTTATACATATACCGCAAGCACCCAACTTAGTTATACTTATACCGACCATGACCTTGTTACAATAAGTAGTGGTAGTATTTATGATGTATGTTCACTGTCTTTTACATTTACGCCTGTTTGTAATCAACTTAGTATAACATATGTTTTTGCATCAGAAGAATGGCCTAGATATATTTGTGGTACCGGTACTCATGCTTACAACGATGCTTTTGGTATATTTTTAACAGGGGTTAACCCAAGTGGTGGTAATTATGTAGCGCAAAATATTGCTACTTTACCAAATGCAGCTCATACACCAGTTCAAATTGATAGCATTAATGATAATTACAATAATTTATGCGGTAAGCCTGAAAACGTAAGTTATTTTGTTAATAATGGAGGTGCTACAGGTCACCACTATAATGATATTGTATATGATGGTTTTACAGTACCGGTAACTTCGGTAACGGGGGTTGCACCATGCAGCACATATGTTATGGAAATAGCTATAGGCGAAGCCGGTAACGGAAAATTTGATTCGGGTGTGTTTATAAAAGGTAGTTCAGTTGGTTGTGGGGCACCGCCTGCAATTACGGCTTCTGCTACACCGAATAACTGTGGTAGCAACAATGGTACTGCTACAGCAATGGTAAGTGGCTTTTCGGGGACACCAACATATAGTTGGACCCCAGGTGGGCAAACTACCGGTACAATTTCGGGTTTAGCAACAGGGGTTTATACTTGTTCGGTTGGATTACCGAGTTGTTCTTCTACCGCATACACAACGGTTACTGCAACCGTAACTAATGGTGGGTCGCCTCCTTCTTTAAGCATTAGTGGTACACAAACTTTATGTGCAGGTAACAGCACAACATTAACCGGTGGTACTGCAGCAAACTACACATGGATGCCGGGTAACATAACAACTAATACAATTACTGTTAGTCCTGCATCAAATACAACTTATACACTTACAGGTGCAAACGGAACTTGTACAGCAAGTGCAGTAGCTACAGTAAGTGTAAATACAAACCCTGTTATTTCAGTGAATGACCCTTCTTCTTGCGCAGGACAAGCAATAATTCTGCAGGCAAGCCCTTCTACACTTAGTACATACACTTGGACAGGGGTTTCTTCTTCTACAAGTACAGCAAGCGTTGCACCAAATACTACAACATCATATACTGTTGCAGGTACCGATGCTAATGGGTGTGTAAGTAACAGTGCAGTAGCTACAGTAAGTATAACAGCCAGTGTTCAAATATCTGTTACATCAAGCAGCAATCCGCCTTGTATAAACTCTAACTATACGTTAACTGCTAACGGAGCTAACACTTATACGTGGGTTCCAAATGTAGGCACTTTTACAGCGTTAGATGGTAATAATACTCAAATAAGTGTAACACAAGGTACAGCGGCCGTAACATTTACGGTTTCAGGTACAGGTTCTTGTCCGGCTACACAGGATGTTTTTACCGTAACTCCCGCACCCGTAACCACTTTAACTATTTCACCTTCAAATAATTCAATGGTTTGTTTTGGTGGTACAGTAACCGTTTCGGCGAGTGGAGCTAACTCTTATACTTGGACTCCAACTATTAGTAATGGGGTTGCTTTTACACCTACAACAAGTACGGTATACTCTGTAGCTGCAACAGATAACTATGGCTGTACGATAGATTCAAGCGTTAGCATTATAGTAAATAACCCTCCGGTTTTTACAGTAAATGCACCTCCTATTTGTGCGGGGCAAACAGCTACTTTAACTGCCAGCCAATCTACTTATACTTACACGTGGCAAGGTTCAGCATCTACGGCATCAACTATAACAGTTACTCCATCTACTTCACCTCAAACATATACTGTTAGCGCGGTAGATGGGAATGGTTGTGAAAGTAGTGTTGTAACAGCAACTGTAACCACCAATCCGCTTCCAACTATATCAATTACAGCTAATCCGGCTAATGCTACTATTTGTACCGGGGGCACTATTACTTTAACGGCAAGTGGAGCCAGCACTTATACATGGACACCAAGTATAACAAACGGAACAGCATTTACACCAACTGTTTCGCAATCTTATTCTGTTTATGCTACAGATGCAAATGGTTGTACAAATGTTACACCACAAACGGCTGATGTAACTGTAAACCCGATAACAACACTTGTAGTAACAGGAAACCCTGCTTGTTCAGGAAGCAATTCAACTTTTACAGCCGCAGGTGCTAATTCATATACTTGGAGTACTTCAGATTTAACTTCAAGTATAACTGTTTTAGCATCTAATAATCAAACATATACGGTAATTGGTACCGATGCAAATAACTGCCCTACCGCACCTGCAATTGCAACGGCAACAGTAAACCCATTACCTAATGTAACTGTAGCTTCAAACCCAACAAGTGGAGCCGTTTGTGCTGGTTCTAATGCAACTTTAACAGCATCAGGTGCACAAACATACACTTGGAGCACGGGCTCAACTAATAACCCTATTACTGTGAACCCAACTACTCCAATTACCTATACCGTAGTTGGCACAGATGGAAATAACTGCTCAAACTTTTTTACTATACCCATTAGTATAAACCCTCTACCAACAGCACAAACTATTACAGCAAGCAGTCCGCTTGTTTGTATAGGAGCAATAAATCCACCGGTAACTTTATCAGCATCAAACCCAGGAACATGGGTTGGGCCTGCACCATCAACAGCAACAATTAGTGCTAATTCAGCGTCAATTAGTGTAACACATGGCGGAGTTTATACTTTATATACCACAAATAGTTGTGGAAGTGCAGCATCGCCACCATTTACACTTGCCGCTGATTCGGTTATAGCAAACTTTACCGCAACCCCAGTAACAGGGCAAACACCTTTATTTGTAACTTATATGAACACATCTACTGCGTTGGCAAGTAACACGTTAAGTTACAACTGGGCTTTTGGTGATGGTAACAGTTCTATAACCACTAACACTACTAATCTTTTTACAGGTGCGGCTACTTACCAAACTACACTTACTGCAACCGATAATTTAGGTTGTAAAGATACGGCTACTGTATATATTGTAGTTAATGTAGTTCCACCCGTTATAGTAATTCCTAATATATTTACGCCTAATGGCGATGGTAAAAATGATATATTTGAAATTGATGCTACCGGTATAAACAATTTTGATTGTAAGGTTTATGACCGTTGGGGCTTGCTTTTACACGAATGGCAAGGCACAAGTGGCGGATGGGATGGTAAAGCCAGAAATGGAAATAATTGCACAGATGGAACTTATTTTTACATAATTACCTATACGGATAACTATAATAAATCAACTATAAAAGATGGCTTCTTTCAGCTAATCAGATAGTTTGTGCTTTTAAATTTATAGTAATAAAAGAGGGCTTAGTGCCCTCTTTTTTATGGTTTATAGTTAATAAAAAGAAGGTTTTTATTAATATAATCTTAAAATTAGATTATTATCATAATAATTTTATTTTATATTTTCGTATCTTAGTTATCAGATGTTTAAAGGGCAGTTTGTAAAAATATTTATTTTCTTCTTACTTTTCTGTAATTCCTTATTCGCACAATATTTTGCGAAGAGAGACTCGTGGAAAAAAGAACAGAATGAAATTTATATTGGAGGAGGGGCTGCTGGCTTTTTAGGTGATTTAGGGGGGTTAAACAGAGTTGGTACGCATTATAGTTATGCTGATATAGAACCAAGTCTTACTAAAACTGCTTGGAGTGCCGGTTTTAGGCATAGAGTAAGTAAAAAGTGGGCATCACGTACCGAATTTAGTTTTCTTCAGGTTAGCGGAAACGACGCTTTAACCCAAGAACCATTTAGGCATAATAGAAACCTGAATTTTAAATCGAACATTTTTGAACTTAGTCAAAGTGTTGAGTTTGCGCTATCTTTTGATAAGCATGGTAATAGATATAAAATTAAAAAAACACTAATTCGTCGTTACCACTCTTACGGTTCGTATTTTTATTTAACGGCTGGTGTGGGTGTGTTTTATTACAACCCAAAAGAAGAATTAAAAGGAACTTGGTATAATATACATGATTACAGTTTAGAGGGACAGGGTTTGCCTGGTGGGCCTAAGCAGTTTTCAAGAATTTCAATTTCTATTCCGGTTGGTTTAGGATTAAAATATACTATTGCCAGAAGGTGGTCAGTTGGTATAGAGTATCTTTTCAGAAAAACATTTACCGATTATATTGATGGTGTTAGCGGTACTTATTATGATAAAGCTAAATTATTGCAATATAAGGGCCCAACGGCGGTAGCTTTGGCCGATCCAAGTTTAGGCATTATACCAAATGCTACATCACCTAACGGAGATGGTAGCGGAGCACAGCGTGGCGATAGAAAAGATAAAGATTCGTATTTTACTTTACAGGTAAAAGTAGGTTATGTTTTAAAAAGCAAAAAACGCCGTCATACTACCAAAGCTAAGTTTTAATTTTAGTTTGCTAATACTGGTTTAAAACCGTTTAACGTTATTTAAATTTCTTTCTTACCAATTTTGCAATAAGGCAGCTAAGTTTTCGTTAACTTTATAGTCAACTATCTTACCATGCGCAAAAAACTTTTAAAACCCATAGCAGTAACTGTAAGTCTTGCCTTGCTGTCTTTTTCAATTGTTAAATTTTCGTTCGATAAAAATCAACTGATACTTGATATTGTAATGAGCGGTTTAGATAATGCACATTATAGTCCTCAAACAATTGACGATAATTTTTCAGCCAAATTTTTTGATTTGTATATGAAACGTTTAGATAACGGAAAGATGTTTTTAATGCAGCCTGATGTAGATAACATGGCTAAATATAAAACCAAGGTTGATGATGAAATTAAAGCCGAAACATTTGAGCTATTTAATTTGTCGAACGACATAAAAAGCAGAAGAATATTAGAGAAAGAAGCTTGGTATAAAGAAATACTATCGAAACCATTTGATTATAAAATTAATGAAGAGTACGAAACTGATGGAGAAAAAGCAAATTTTGCAAAAAACGAAACTGAATTGAAAGACAGATGGAGAAAATCGTTACAATACCAAACTCTTGCCAGGTTAAATGAATTGTTGCTTGCACAAGAAAAAATAAAAGAAGTAAAAGCTAAAAGAGATACCGATGCCGTTATTAAACCTTTTGATACACTGGAAGTACAAGCCCGCGCAAAAGTTTTAAAAGCAAACAACGATTGGTTTAAACGCTTAAAAAAATTAAATAAAAAAGACAGATATGCCGATTATGTAAACACTATTACGGCTATGTATGACCCCCATACCGAGTTTTTTCCGCCAAAAGAAAAAAAGATGTTTGACCAAAGCATGACCGGACAGTTAGAAGGAATAGGTGCCCGTTTACAACAAAAAGATGAGTATATAAAAATAAGTGAGCTTGTTGTTGGTGGCCCGGCCTACAAGCAAGGCGATTTAAAAGCAGGCGATATTATTTTAAAAGTGGCACAGGGCGATAAAGAGGCTGTTGATATTGTGGGGATGGAGATTGACGATGCGATTGAATTAATAAAAGGTAAAAAAGGTACCGAAGTAAAACTTACGGTAAAAAAAATAGATGGTTCTACAAAAGTTATTTCAATTATTAGAGATATAATTGAGTTAGATGAAACTTTTGCACACTCTGCCATTATGCAGAACGATAAAAACAAAGTTGGTTACATTAGACTTCCATCTTTTTATACTACCAATTTCACACGCAGTGGTGGCGATGCACACCGTTGCTCGCAGGATATAAAAAATGAAGTACTAAAACTTAAAGCAGAAGGAGTAAACGGAATTATTTTAGACCTGCGCGATAATGGCGGTGGGTCGTTACCGGAAGTGGTTGATATGGCCGGTTTATTTATTAAATCGGGTCCTATTGTACAGGTGCGTAAAAAAGGCGGCGATACTGAACAACTTAGTGATAGAAGTCCTGATCAAATTTATGATGGCCCTTTAGTAGTAATGATTAATAGAAACAGTGCCTCGGCGTCCGAAATTATGGCTGCCGCTATGCAGGATTATAAACGTGCCGTTATTATGGGCACACAAAGTTTCGGTAAAGGTACCGTGCAATCATTTTTAGATTTAGATAATTATGTAATAAATGGACTTGATTCTTTAAAACCACTTGGCTCGGTAAAAGTTACCATGCAAAAATTTTATAGAATTAACGGTGGCTCAACACAATTACGTGGTGTTACACCTGATATAAACTTGCCAGACCCTTATTTTTACATTGAAACTGGCGAAAAAGAAATGGATAACCCAATGCCGTGGGATGAGATGCCTAAAGCAGTTTATGCACCTTATGACAACATTAAGTATGATAAGCTGAAACAAAAAAGTGAGGCCCGCATTAAAAAAGATAAAGAGTTTGTATTAGTTAGCGAAGAAGCTAAAGATTATAAAGCTAAAAAAGATGATAGTAAGTATAGCTTAAACTTAGAAAAATATATGACTGAAGCTAAAAAATATAAAGACGATAATAAAAAATACGACGAGCTAAGAAAAGACATTAAAGGAGTTGATGTGTCGCTTATGAATGTTGATATACAGAGACTTTCTGCAGATACAGTTAAGCTAAACCGTGAGAAAAAATGGGCGGCTAATATTAAAAAAGACTTTTACTTAAACGAAGCAAGCAACGTAATTAACGATATGAAGTAAATCACTTCTTTACGTTAATTAAATATTCTGCAATACATTGGTTGTTTAAGTAAATAGTAAAATCTGACTTTACTGCTTTAGGAAACGCATAAGGAAAATAATATTGCTTTAGTTTCTCATCGTATTTCAAATCAACAGGTGTTACAAATTTATCATCGTTTATAAGTATAGCGGCATTTTTTAGCGCAGTGTTTGCTGTTATGTAAACCTTTAAGGTGTCGTTTAAATGCCATTTAAAAGCACCTTTTTGCAAGGATATATTATTTATACCAAAGTGAAAATAATCGGTATAGTAAACAGGCCATTTTGTGAAGGTGGATTTTTTAATAGGCTTATCTAAGTACAAGAATTTCTTGTTTTCAGGAAAATGATCTAAAATAAATTTTTGCGGCGATGTTAAAAAATAATGTTCGTCAAACTCTTTTACATATTTGTGATTAACCACATTATATTTGCTGGTAGCCCAGGTAACATCAACCAAATACCAATTGCCATAAAGTTGTACGCTATTCCAGGCATGGTCGGTTTTTTTTAACGGTTTGTTTATGTCTCGTACTTCAGTTTTTGTGTAGCCTGCAATTACATCGCAGGGAATGTTTACGGTGTTGCACATTTCTTTTAACAGGTTTGAAAACCCCTGGCAAACTGTTTTGTTTTTACGTACAACGCTGGTAGCATCGGTAATGTTTGACGCACTTTTATTGTACTCTATATTATCGGTTATCCACCTAAAAATAGCCCTGAATTTTTCGTGTTCGGTTGTTAAGTTTTCAGTAAGTACGGCAGCAATTTCGTTTACGGTTTTAAATTTTTTCTTTGGAAAATTAAGGGCAATGCTGTCGGCTCGCCTATAATCAAAAGCTTTTAACTCAGCCAAAGTCTGAGAAAAAATGCTGATAGGAAATAAAAGAAAAAGGATGAACCGAATCATTTGTTCTAAAGTAAAAATAAAAAAGCAAAACAATAGCGCATCTTAAAATATATTATCAACTTTGAGAAAAAATAACACATGCTGGCAGAAATTATAACCATTGGCGATGAGATTTTAATTGGGCAAATTGTTGATACAAACTCAGCTTGGCTGGGTACGGAGTTGAGTAATATTGGGGTTTCGGTGAAACAAATAACATCGGTTAGCGATGATAAACAGCATATTTTAGAGGCGCTTGCCCTGGCAGAAAAACGCGCCGATATAATTATAATGACGGGCGGGTTAGGACCCACAAAAGATGATATAACCAAATACACCTTATGCGAATATTTTAAAACAAGCATGGTGATGAATGAAGCGGTTTTAAAAAACCTAACCGCATTTTTTACAAAGCGTAACCGCCCCATGTTGGATGTAAATATAAAGCAGGCCGAAGTATTGGCTAACTGCGAAATTTTATTTAATAACCATGGTACCGCGCCCGGCATGTGGATTAAACATAATAATAAAGTGTTTATTAGCATGCCCGGTGTGCCTTTTGAAATGAAAGGCATTATGATGGATTTTGGTTTAGATAAACTGAAACAAACGTTTACGCTACCGTTTATATATCACCGTACTATTTTAACCCAAGGGCTTGGCGAAAGTTTTTTAGCCGATAAAATAAAAGATTGGGAAGATAGTTTAACAGCCAAAGAAATTAAACTGGCTTATCTGCCATCACCGGGAATGGTTAAGTTGCGCTTAACCGCTAAAGGAAGTGATAAACAAAAATTAAAAACAACTGTCGATTCCGAGGCTGACGAACTTTATAAATTAATTAACGAATATATTTATGGCGAAGAAGAATTGGGTAAGGCTGCACCAACTTTTCAAAGCATTGTAGGAGAGGCTTTAACAAAAAAGAATAAATCTATTTCGGTGGCAGAGAGTTGTACGGGAGGTTATATCTCTCATTTAATAACATCCATAGCGGGTAGTTCGGCTTATTATAAAGGCAGCGTGGTGGCTTATGAAAACGAAATTAAAGTAGCGGAGCTAAACGTAAATCCTGAAACCCTTAAGGCATATGGAGCTGTATCTATTGAATGTGCTAAAGAAATGGCAAGCGGTATTTTAAAAAAGTTTGATACCGATTATGCTATTGCTACCACAGGCATTGCCGGACCAACAGGCGAAACACCCGATAAACCCATTGGTACCGTTTGTATTGCTATTGCAACCAAAACAGACGTAACGGCACAAAAATTTATTTTTGGAGCCAATAGAGTACGTAACATACAAATGGCTGCCGATATGGCTTTAAATATGCTTAACAAAGCAATTAAATAATAATGCAGAAGTATTTGCTTATTATATGCGGGCCTACTGCTGTTGGTAAAACGGCATTGAGTGTGCAATTAGCTAAACACTATAGCACCGAAGTTATTTCGGCAGATAGCAGGCAACTTTATAAGGAAATGAGCATTGGCACGGCAAAGCCTACTGTGCAGGAAATGGAAGCTGTACCACATCATTTTATTGATTGTATATCTGTACGACAAAATTATACGGCAGGAGATTATGAAAAAGAAGTAATAAAAAAGCTGGATGAATTATTTACCATACATGATATAGTTGTTATGTGTGGTGGTACAGGTTTATATATTGATGCCGTATGTAAAGGTTTTGATGAGGGCATAGAAAGTAATGCGGAGATTAAACAACAAATTACCGAGCAGTATAATTCTTTAGGTTTAGAATGGTTGCAAAATGAGGTGAAAGAAAGGGATATAGATTTTTATAATAAGGCTGATATACATAATCCGCAACGCCTGATGCGTGCCTTAGAGGTTTGTTTAGTTACAGGTAAACCTTATTCATCACTCAGAAAAAATAGTATGGCAGAGCGTAATTTTAATGCCATTAAAATTTTTATAAATGAGGATAGAGAAGTGCTATATGAAAAAATAAACCACAGGGTAGATGCTATGATGCAACATGATTTATTAAAAGAAGCAGAAAGCCTTTATGCATATAAAAACCTGAATGCATTAAACACAGTGGGCTATAAGGAGTTGTTTGATTATTTTGATAATAAAACAAGTTTAGATAAGGCTGTAGATTTAATTAAGCAACACACCCGCAATTATGCCAAACGCCAGGTTACCTGGTTTAAAAACGATGAAGATTGCACCACCTTTGGACCTAATGATATAGAGAAGATAAAAGCCTTTGTAGAAATTGTTTTACAACACAGTTAAGCTGTAAAAACTAAAACCTTCTTTTTTCTCAAGTAACACAAAGCCCAGTTTTTTGTACAGACTAATGGCAGATGAATTATTATTATCTACCGATAATTTAATAACAGGTATATTATTTTCTTTAGCAAAGTCTGTTAGTTTTTTCATAACCAAAACGCCAAGGCCTAAACCTAAATAAGCTTCAATAACGGCAACCCCAAGCCAAATGGTGTCACCTTCTTTATCTAAATGTCCGTAAGCAACAGGCTCTTCATCATCTACCAATAAAAAAGTACAGGCATGATTTTTAATAACCTCTAAAGGGCGTTTTTGAAAGTAGCGGAACGATTTAAGAGAAGCACCTGCCTCATCAATAAATTGCTGTAACAACTTTACATCCGGATATTTTACTTGTACAAACTCCATTATAAATCAACACTGGTTAAAGTAAAAGGTTCGTCTTGCTGCAAATCGGTTTTTATTTTTTTACCCAATATGCGCTCTAAATAATTTGGCGATAAACCATTCATAGGGCGTTTAAAGGCAATATGTTCTTGTGTTATTACGGTACCTGCTTTTATATTGGTTTTTGCAACCAAGCTTCTGCGCATGCCGTAGGTGTTTTTTTGTTCCGATTCACTCGGTGTTTTAACACCTGTGCCTAAACATTTTTCAACGTTTCTAATTCCATCAATTAATTCTTTAAACTCTTGTGGTTCTAACGAGCATGAGTGGTCAGGTCCCGGAAGATTTTTACCCAGCGTAAAATGTTTTTCAATCATTTCGGCACCCAAAGCAACGGCTGCAAAACATGCATAATTGTTTGGTACGTGGCAGCTATAACCAACATGCACGTGCAATTTATCGCGCATGGTTAGCATGGCCAATAAATTGGTGTCTTCAATTTTAGATGGATAATCGGTATTACATTGCAGTATAACAATATTGTTGTTGCCTGCTTCGCGCATAGCGTGTACAGCATCTTCAACCTCCTGCATCGTAGCCATGCCAGTGCTAACAATCATTCTCTTTTTAAAAGATGCTACGTACTTTAAAAAAGGTAGTTCAGCAATTTGCCCTGATGCAATTTTAAAAGTATCAACTCCAATTTCATTCAGCAAATCGGCATCCTCAAAATTATAGGGGGTCGACATAAAGTCTATTTGCTTGGTTTGGCAATAGTCTTTAAGTTTTTTAAAATCTTCTTTTTGCAGTTCCAGCTTTTTAAGCATATCAAACTGACTTTCTTGTGCATCAGTTACTTTTAACTGGTACGATGCTTTTGGTGATGAAGCCGTAACAATTTGTGCTGCCTTAAAGGTTTGAAACTTTACACAATCTGCCCCAATTTCTTTGGCTTTATCAATTAACTGAAAAGCCATTTGTAAACTGCCGTTGTGGTTAACACCTGCTTCGGCTATTATATATACTTTTTTTGCTTGCATAATTTAGTAAGCAAAAATACTAAAAAGAAAGGGAATTTATCTCTGTCATTTCGAAGGAGGTACGACTGAGAAATCTGTATTTGCAAACAATCTAATCTCAAATACAGATTTCTCCCTGCGGTCGAAATGACAAACTGTAGATTGCTTCGCTGTGCTCGCAATGACAATTTATAAACCCAAAACTGATTTTAATTTGGTATAACCTGTTTTGCTAAGCGGTACTTTAGCACCTGTTTTTAGTAAAGCAATATGGCTGTCTTTCTCTAACGCCTCAATTTTAGTTATTTGCTGCACTTGTACAATGTATGAACGATGCACACGCACAAATTGGTCAGCGTTAAGTGATTGCTCAAAATAGTTCATGGTTTTCTTTTTAAGCGAGTAACCATCTTTGGTAAATATTTTTACATAATCATCGTAAGCCTCAATGTAATGTATATCGTTTACGGGTATAATTTTAATGTTGTTGCCGTTTTTAACCACTACACGGTTTTGCTCTTCGGGTTGTTTGTGCGTGTTTTCAAGTAGGGCAGTGGTGTTTTGTTTTGGCTCGGCACCGGTGTGTTGCTCTTTCCATTTTTTAAGCGCTTTATCAAAACGCTCTTTACTAAATGGTTTCAATAAATAATCAATAGCATGTGCCTCAAAAGCTTTAATGGCATACTCATCAAAAGCTGTGGTAAAAATTACCGATACCGGAAAATCAACCAGCTCCAGCATTTCGAAGCCCGTAATTTTTGGCATTTGTATGTCTAAAAATATAATGTCGGGTTTATGCTGCATAATGGCTTTAACGCCTTCAAAGCCATCGCCGCATTCTTGCATTACTTCAATGTCCTTATCATTTTGTAAATATTCTTTTACAATGGAGCGAGCCAATGGCTCATCGTCTATAATAACGGTTTTAATCATATAGTTTGAGGGATTACGACGGTTGTTGTATATAGATTTTCTTTACTTTCTGTTTTTAATAAATCGTTTCTAAAAAATAAAAGACTTAACCTGCGTTGTACCGATTTTAAACCAAAGCCCGTACCCTGATTGGGTTGCGCTGTTTCAGCATCAAAAGGGTTGGTTATGGTTACACGTAAGTTTTTGCCTTCAACACTTGAACTTATTTGTATGGTAACCTCGCCAATGGTATCGTACAAGCCAAATTTAATGGCATTTTCTACTAAGGGTTGTAATAATAGCGGCGGAATTAATAACCCCAGACTTTGTTCATCAGCATTTATGGCTGTATTTAAACGATGACCAAAGCGTACTTTTTCAATATCGAGATAGAGTTGCAAATGTTTCAGTTCTTCTTGCAGACTAAGCATTTGCTTATCGTCTTTTTTTAACGTGCCACGTAAAAAATCAGATAATTGCTGAATCATTTTGCGGGCTTCTTCGGGTTTAGAACCTGCTAAGGCACTAATAGAATTAAGGCTATTAAATAAAAAATGTGGCTGTAATTGCTGACGTAAACCTTCCAACTCGGCATCGCGTAATAGTTTTTCTACATCGGCTTTTCGGGCATCAATTTCTTGTCGCGCTCTCATTCGGTTTAAAATCCAACTGAATAAAACAACCCATTCAATAATTAAAAACGAAACACAAAAACGAATTAAAAATGCTTTATGTAATAGAGCAACATAATCGGTTTCCGCATCAAAAATTTGTAAGAGACAAAAATTAGAAACTGCTGCAGATACTATGGCTAATGTAATACTCCAGCCAATAAGCATTAATACATTACGTTTGCTTGGGCTAAAATACCGCAACGACATTGCCATGGCAAGACTTAGTGCAAGCAACAAGCCATTATTTATAGCACTATCTACAAAAGCAATTGGCCAACTAAAACCCAGCCTGTGAAACACACACACGTGCAACATCGCCCACAATAGTATGTAGGCGATGTAAGCAAAGCTCATTTTTTTATACGATAGGTCTCTCACAAAAACTTAAAATATATATACAAAGTTACTAAGCGTTTCTATTGTGCGCTCTTTTTGTTTTACAATATTTATGTAATTGGTTGCATCTTCAGCCTCTTCGGTATTCGAATATATTTGTGCACCATCTTCCATGTCTTTTAACTCAATTAAATCAAGTACGCCAATATATTTCCAACTAACGTTTTCTTTGCTCTCGTTTAAAAATGATGTTTCTTCTTCTTTACCCTTAGCACGTGCTTTAGCCAATGCTTCGTTTTCCGATTTTGCTTCAAAAATTCTAAATTGTTCATCAAATTGTGGTGTGTGTTTGCCATCGCCACTAACTATTTGAAAGGCTAATTTTGCTATATATTTGTTCATAGGGTTTGTTTTTACTGGTTTATTATTGTTGTTATCACATACTTTAAATAAATTCCTTCTTTTTTCTGCTAATTGTATCATATAGTTTTTTGTTACGCTAATTAATAATTCTGAATTTCTATTCCGCCAAATATTACTTCACCTTTTATAACCAAAACTTTATCGGGGTTAGTAACTATGGTTTGATGCGGACGTTTATCTTCAACACCTCCAAACACAGTGTTTATGTCGGTTTGAATTTCCCAGTTAGCAGGTACAATAATTTTTGTGCCGCTAAAAACATGTTTTATATCAAGAACAACTTTCCCATTTATATCGGCCTGACTAAGGTTTAATTTACCGCCGCCAAACACGCATGATATGTTACCGCCCTTAAAATCTTTTGATAAGATATTTTTTTTGAAACTGCTAAACACGATATCCATGTTAAGCGCATCATCGGCCGAAGTTGTTTCATCATTGGCGCAGGCCGAAAAACGATTGCCGGCATAATTATGGTGACCGAATTTATGATGGAATCTTCTTTCCCATCTGCGGCGATAACGATCTTCATTAAAACGGCGGTTTGGTCTAAAAATCATAGCTAAGCCAACCAGCATAATTAATATGGGCCAGAAATAAATTTTAAAATGCAGCGTAGGCATAAAATCTTCAACCATATAAATACTTCCTATAGCTATTAGTATAAACCAGGCAAAGTTTCTAAAAGCACTTTTTACCCCTATAAATACACCAAGCACAATTAAAAGCATTTGCCAGGTAAATAACCAGGTGGGGAAAATAACACCCATCTCGCGGGCTAAAAATGCGGCACCTACTATAAACAGAATTATGCCTCCAATTATTTTACCACGACGGTGGCGTACCTGATGTTCTTTAAAACGTTCATCCCAATTTATATTTGCGTATGGGTTATCGCTTGTATTTTGATTTTGTGTTTCCATTTTGTTTGTATTACGATACAAATGTACGTGCAAGGTCAACGCATATACAACAGCTATTAGGTTAGCCAAGGTAGGGGGTAGGTAAACGAAAGACTTTTATCGGTGAAAGAAGTTGATTTTTTATTTTTTTGATAGTTGAGAGAAGGAAAGGTATATTTATATTATGATTAGACTTATAATTGACGAAGCTGTGGGCTATATGCTTAAAGTAATTAAGTCAGGAATTGCCATAACTGAATATAAAGATGAATTTAATGCGATAAAACACGGAAACTACGATGATTTTATAGATTTAGTAAAAGGGGAAAGACCATTTATGGTAGTGTGGCAAGAAGGTGTTATTTCAAATCAAGATAACATTTCACAAAAAACGCATTTTGATATGGCTGCATTAATAATAGCAGGACCGTCTATTCAAGTTTTCTTTAATAATTGTGTGAAAAAATATGGTGAAGAATTCTTGAAACAAGAACTAGAAATCAGTAATGATACTTATAGAAAAGCGGCTCTGTTCGAGGTTAGTTTAAGAGTACATGCGAACAATAACAAACTTCTTAGTGAACGTGAAAACCTGGAAAACGTTATTATTAAAATTTCAAATTTTAAGAGCTTATCAATTGAAGAAACTGAAACACTACAAAAAGAAAGGAACTTTATAAATGATATAAAACATCATAATAAACCAAGATACAATCGTAAGTTTTCAACTTGGGAAGAAGGAGTTTCGAAGTTTAAGGATGCTTATAGAATTCTTGAGGAAAAAGAACTCTTTATTGGTGAAATAGTTGAATAGAATACTGTTGATACAAATAAGCACAAGCGAAGGCTTGCTTAGTAAGAAAATTATTGTACAGAAATAAGGGGCAGAAAAAAAATCTACCTATTGGGATTAGCCCCAATTACGGATGGAGTAGATACTTTTGTGGCTGATTCAGAAGATTCATTATCTGAATTCTCTTGTGTTTCTTCTCTTTCTGATTCGTTGCTAACCTCTTCCGGATTAGAATCGCCACCGTTTTCTCTTGAATTTGTAAACATGGTTTTAATTTTAGTAACGCTAATATAGCATAATTAAATTAAACCTTCTACTTATTTCCCTTCCGAGAAAAGAGAATCTACAAACTCGTGGCGGTTAAAAACATGGAGGTCTTCCATTTTTTCACCTACACCAATGTATTTTACTGGTATTTTAAATTGGTCGGATATGCCAATAACAACGCCCCCTTTAGCCGTACCATCTAATTTAGTAAGGGCTAAAGCAGTTACCTCGGTAGCGGCGGTAAATTGTTTACATTGCTCAATAGCGTTTTGTCCGGTACTGGCATCAAGCACTAATAAAACTTCGTGTGGGGCATCGGGTATAACCTTGCTCATTACCTTTTTTATTTTGCCCAACTCGTTCATTAAATTTACTTTGTTGTGTAAACGCCCTGCGGTATCAATAATAACCACATCACTATTTTTGGCAACACCACTGCTAACGGCATCAAAAGCAACCGATGCAGGGTCGGCATTCATGCCTTGCGATACAATGGGCACACCCACACGCTCGCTCCAAATAGTAAGTTGGTCAACGGCGGCAGCTCTAAACGTATCGGCAGCGCCAAGCAACACGTTTTTACCTTTTTGTTTAAATTGGTACGATAGTTTACCAATGGTAGTAGTTTTACCTACACCATTAACGCCAACTACCATTATTACATAAGGCTTTTTATCAGCCGGGGTAGCAAAATCGCTAACATCATCTGAATTGTTTTCGGTAAGCAACGAGGCAACTTCTTCTTTTAAAATGGAGTTTAGTTGTGCTGTACCCACATATTTATCTTTAGCTACGCGGGCTTCAATGCGGTCAATAATTTTTAGGGTGGTGTTAACGCCTACATCGCTGGTAAGTAAAACTTCTTCTAAATTATCTAAAACCTCAGCATCTACTTCGGTTTTACCTGCAATGGCTTTAGCTATTTTACTAAAAAAGTTCTCTTTGGTTTTGTTTAACCCCTTATCAAGCGACTCTTTTTTGTCTTTAGAAAAAAAACTGAAAATGCCCATATTGCCTTGCGTAAATTTTGTGTAAATGTATAGTTATATATAAATAAAAAAACTTCTTTCCATAAAAATGAAAAGAAGTTTAGTTCTTTAGTAATCTGTAGATTACTTGTTTTTCAAAAAATCTTGTACGTGATCGTTATGTACAATCTCTTCTCTAAATGCGTAAGCACCAGTTTTTGGCGATTTTACCATTTTAATAACGCGTGTAAAATCTTTTCCTTTACCGCTTTTTAATGTTGCAACTACCTTTTTTGCCATAACTTATATTATTTAATTTCTTTATGTACTGTGTATTTACCTAACACCGAATTGTATTTTTTTAACTCAATTCTTTCTGATGTGTTTTTTTTGTTTTTTGTTGTAATGTAACGAGATGTACCCGGTTTACCAGATGCAGCATGCTCGGTGCATTCTAAAATAACTTGTATTCTGTTCTGTTTCTTTGCCATGACTAATTAATTATAATAAGGGGTGCAAATGTACACCCAATTATTTAGAATTCAAAAAAATAATTAGTAAAACTTCACAATTAATTCTTCATTTTTAATTCTTATACTATATTTGCAGCCTTAAAAAATTAAAAATAATTAGATAATATATGCAAAATAGAGGTGCCATTACAACATTTGCTGTGCTTTTAGGCCTGGCTTGTCTTTTTTACTTATCGTTTACTTGGGTTACGCGCGGCGTTGAGAAAAACGCAGGTGCCTTTGCTGATACTTACATAGCAAACCCCACTGTTAAAAAGGCTGCAAGCGATTATGCTAAAGGCGATGCATCTAAAGAGCGCGCTTTTTTAGATTCAGTAAAAAATGTGAAAGCAGATTATTACCTGGATTCTATGAAAACCGCTACGGTTTACGATATTTTAATCACAAAATACACCTACGACGAGTGTAAACAAAAAGAAATCAACTTAGGGCTTGATTTACGTGGCGGGATGAACGTTACGCTTGAAGTATCGGTAGCTGATATCATTAAAAACTTGGCTAACAACAACCAAGACCCTGATTTTAACAAAGCACTTGCTTTAACGCAAAAAAACTTAGGTGTTAATAACAACAAGCCTTTTGTGGCTTTATTTGCTGAAACCTACAAGCAAATTGCCCCTAATGGTCGTTTAGCTCCCTTATTTCAAACTATTGAAAACAAAGGCAAAATTGAGTACAACGATAACAACGATAAAGTAATTACTTTTTTAAACGAGCGTGTTGAAGAAGCGGTAACCAACTCAGAAACTACATTCCGTAGCCGTATCGACCGTTTTGGCGTATCGCAACCTAATATTCAAAAATTAGAAAATGGCCGTATTTTAATTGAGTTACCGGGTGTTAAAGATAAAGACCGTGTACGTAAACTTTTACAAGGTACCGCAAACCTTGAGTTTTGGGAAACTTACGAAAATGCTGAACTTGGTCAGTACTGGCCTGAGGCTAACAAAAAAGTAAAAGCCCTTTTAAACCCTGATTTAGCTAAGGCCGATAGCTTAAAAGGCGATACTACGGGTGCTGCCGCTAAAGCAGATTCACTTAAAAAAGTAGCCAGCAAAAAATTAACGCCTGCTGAAATTGAGAAAGCAAAACAAGAAGCTGTTGTTAAAGCTAAAACCGATAGCACCGATAAAACAAAAGAATCATTAGCACAAAAATTAAAAGAGGGTGGCAAAGTTGCTTCTGCCGATACTTCTAAAAACAAAACGGCTGCTAACGATACTGCTGTTACCCGTTATAAAGAAAACAACCCGCTTTACTCAATGGCTGGTCCGTTAGTGCCAAATGTATCGCAAGATGGTAAATATTTTGGTTTAGGGTCGGTAGTTGGTTATGCTCGTACAAAAGATACTGCGCAAATTAACGGTTGGTTAAACAACCCTAAAGTACGTTCGGTGTTCCCATCAAAAGTACGTTTTATGTGGGATGCTAAACCGGGCAAAGGTGGCGAAGTAATTACATTATACGCTATTAAAGTAACCGACCGCAATGGTAAAGCCGCTATGTTTGGCGATATTATTGATGGTGCCCGTAAAGATTTCCAACAACAAACAGGCGAAATTGCTATTAGCATGACCATGAAAGGTGATGCAGCGCAAAAATGGGCTAAATTAACCAAAGCCAACTCACCTAAAGATAGCAAAAGCCGTGGCCGTTGTATTGCCATTGTAATGGATAACGCAGTTTATTCGGCTCCAACCGTTAATGGCGAAATTCCTAACGGAAGCTCTCAAATTACGGGTAACTTTGATAACCGCGAGGCAGATGCCCTTGTAGCTATTTTAGGTGCGGGTAAATTACCTGCTCCGGCTCGTATAGTTGAAGAAACTGTTGTAGGTGCTACATTGGGTCAAGAGTCTATCTCGAACGGTCTACTATCGTTTGTTATAGCCTTTATCGTTATTTTATTATTTATGGCTATGTATTATAACAAAGCGGGTTGGGTTGCTAACTTAGCTTTACTTATAAACTTATTCTTTATTATGGGTATCCTAACATCGTTAGGTGCTACGTTAACATTACCTGGTATCGCCGGTATCGTTTTAACCATTGGTTTATCGGTTGATGCTAACATCTTAATTTTTGAACGTATACGCGAAGAATTATCTCTTGGTAAATCAACCTCACAAGCAATTAAAGAAGGGTTTAAACACGCTATGCCAACTATTATAGATAGTAACGTAACACTTTTAATATTGGGTATCATTCTTTATGTATTTGGTAATGGTCCGGTACAAGGGTTTGCAACTACATTGTGTATCGGTATTTTATCCTCATTATTTGCAGCGGTAATTTTATCGCGTGTGGTGTTCGATTGGATGATTAACCGCAAACAAGAAATTACGTTTGACAACAACATGACCCGCAATGCATTTAAAAACCTGCATTTCGATTTTGTTGGTCGTCGTAAAATTTATTACAGCATTTCTACTGCTGTTATTGTTTTAGGAGTTGTGTTTTACTTTAAAAACGGTGGCTTTAACTTAGGCGTTGATTTTAAAGGTGGGCGCACTTACATGGTTGGTTTTGAAAAAGCCATGAACACCGAAGACGTTAAAAAAGCATTAGCTGTATCGTTTGGTGGCGAAACTCCTGAAGTTAAAACTGCCGGAAGCACCAGTAAATTAAAAATTACTACTTCGTACCGCATTAAAGAAAACGATGTTAACGTTGACCAGGAAATGGAAAAAAGCCTTGAAACAGGTTTAACTCCATTAAACACACAATTTAAAGTGTTAAGCTCGCAAAAAGTAGGGCCTACCATTGCAACCGATATTTTGTATAATGCGTATGGTGCTATCTTATTCTCTTGCGTAGTGATGTTCTTCTACATTGTTGTCCGTTTTCAAAAATGGCAATATGGTATGGGGGCGGTTGTGGCTTTATTCCACGACGTGCTAATTGTACTATCATTCTACACTATTTTAGATAAAGTGTTGCCATTCTCGTTAGAAATTGGGCAAGATTTCATTGCAGCTATTTTAACCGTTATGGGTTACACCATGACTGAAACAGTTGTTGTATTCGATCGTATCCGCGAACGTTTAGCTGATTCGGGTAAAACCGATGCGCATGGCGAAGAGCGTAACAAGCTTATTAACTTTGCGTTAAACAGTACATTAAGCCGTACTATTTTAACCTCGTTAACTGTATTCTTTGTGTTATTGGTTATCTTCATATTTGGTGGTGATGCTATACGCGGGTTTATATTTGCCTTGTTAATTGGTCGTGTAATTGGTACCTACTCTTCATTATGTATTTCAACACCAATAGTTGTTGATTTAGACAGAAACGAAGACAATAAAGAGTTAAACCGTAATGCAGCTCCTAAAGCTGTAAAAGCATAAAACAAAGCACATAGCTTTAAAACAAGAAGGAGGTCAATCGACCTCCTTTTTTGTTTAGTGTTGATGGTGTTAACATTAAATTTCAAATAAGACATCTGTATTTTTTATATTTGATATATATAATTGATTTAAAATGGCAGATGATTTAAAAGAGTTTTTTAGAAAACAGCAGGAAATGCGTGATAAGTTTTATCCCCCTTACTTAAGGAAGATAAATGAATTACAGAAAAATATTTCGCCAATATCTAATATTCAAAAAACTCTTAACCTTATTAGTGAAGCGTCAAAAATTCAAAAATTTGCAGCTCCAACATCTGATATTCAAAATACTCTTAGGATGATTAATGAAGCATCACAAATACAAAAAATTGCTTCACCAATATCTGACCTTCAAAAAACTCTTAGAGTTATTAATGAATCGTCACAAATACATCAGTACTCTAATATATTTAGAGTAATAGAAGGGTTATCAGGCATACATAATTCTGTAGCAATAAATAATGCAAGTTTTGATAGTTGGATTAAACTATCTCAACGTGAATATAATTTCTCGGAATTAATTGAAGAAGAAGAAAGGGGAGAGACAATAATTATTGAGGAGACGAATAAGGTAAAAAGAATTATAACTGATATTTATAATGACAATTCTGTACTATTAAAAGTTGAACCAAGAACCTTTGAAGAAGTTATAGCTGAGATTTTAGCTTCTCAAGGTTTTAAAGTTGAGTTAACAAAACAAACAAGGGATAATGGATATGATATTCTTGCAATTAAAGACATAAAGCATCAATCTCCATTAAAATATCTTGTTGAATGTAAAAGATACACTGATAGAAAAGTTGGTGTAGAAATTATAAGGTCTTTTAAAGATGTAATTAATACGGAAAAAGCAAACAAGGGAATTATTGTAACCACTTCATACTTTACATCTGAAGCGAGAAAAAAACAAAAAGAAATTCCTTATATACTTGATTTTAGAGATAAGGATGATTTAATGCAGTGGATTTCTCTTTATTGGCAGGAAAAAATTAGACAATAGTTTACGTAGCTAAAACCCCGCACTCGCCTCGATCTTCAAATACTTATCAGGCGTTAAAAAGAATTTATTTATGTAGCCGTCTTTCCATTTCAGGCAAAAGGCAGCAAGCTCGGTAACGTAAACTATCTGACAAATAACGTCTTCGCCTTTGTGGTAAAAAGTAACATAATCACCTTCGTGTAACTGGTTGCCCTGTTTATCAACCATGCCTATAAATTGCCCTTTAAACATAAAGCAAATGTAGTTTTTTAACTTAAATTATTTAGGTCAGTAGGGCAATTACCCTATACCCGTTGACCTGTCCTACCAATTTTATAAATAAAAAATATAAATAATAATATAGATGAGTTAGTAGGGCAAGGTCAGGGTGCCTATATGTTTTGACCTGACCTACCAATTTTGAAAATGAAAAATGCACCGATATTAAAACAACAACGGCAGACAAATGCCCGCCGCTTATGCTTTAATAGTTATATAAATATTACTTCCTGCTATAATTTGGTGCCTCACGGGTAATAAATACATCGTGTGGGTGGCTTTCTGTAATGCCCGATTGTGTAATGCGTATAAACTTAGCTTGCTGCAAAGTTTTAATATCCTTAGCGCCGCAATAACCCATACCGGCACGTAGGCCGCCAATAAGCTGGTAAATTATTTCAGATACCATGCCTTTGTAAGGCACACGCCCTGAGATGCCTTCGGGTACCAGTTTTTTAATATCATCTTCCACATCCTGAAAATAGCGGTCTTTTGAACCCATTTGCATAGCCTCAATTGAGCCCATGCCTCGGTACGATTTAAACTTACGCCCTTCGTAAATAATGGTTTCTCCCGGAGATTCATCCATGCCCGCAAATAACGAGCCTAACATAACCGAACCTGCACCTGCTGCAAGGGCTTTTACAATATCGCCACTAAAGCGTATGCCGCCATCGGCAATAAGGGGTACGTGTTTGCCTTTAAGGGCATGCGCCACCTCTAACACGGCAGATAGTTGCGGAACGCCCACACCTGCAATAACGCGCGTAGTACAAATACTGCCCGGACCAATGCCTACTTTAACACCATCGGCACCTGCTTTAACCAAAGCCAAAGCGGCTTCGCCGGTGGCAATGTTGCCGGCAATAATTTGTGTATGCTTAAATTGTTTTTTAACCAGTTTCACCATATCCATCACACCCTTCGAGTGGCCGTGGGCGGTATCAATAATCATGGCATCAACGCCCGCTCTCACTAAAGCTTCGGCACGTTGCATCGTATCAGCAGTAACTCCAAGGGCAGCAGCTACACGCAGGCGGCCCATTTCGTCTTTACAGGCGTTAGGGCGCACTTTAATTTTAAGTATGTCTTTGTAGGTTATAAGGCCAATAAGTTTGTCGTGCTTGTCTACAATGGGTAATTTCTCTATTTTATAATCCTGTAAAATCTCTTCGGCTTTTTTAAGATTGATGCCGTGTTGCGCTACAATGGTTTTTTTACGTGGCGTCATAATTTCACGTACCGGGCGTTTATGGTTTTTTTCGAAACGTAAATCGCGGTTGGTTATAATGCCAGCCAATGTTCCGTTACCTGCCACAACGGGTATACCGCCAATTTTATTTTCGGTCATTAACTGCAAAGCATCAGCCACGGTAGCGTTTTCGGGTAAGGTAACCGGGTCCATAATCATACCGCTTTCCGAACGTTTTACACGGCGTACTTCTTGTGCCTGCATATCAACACTCATGTTTTTATGCAACACCCCAATACCGCCTTCTTGTGCAATGGCAATGGCCATGCGGTGTTCGGTAACGGTGTCCATAGCCGCAGAAACAATGGGTGCGTTAAGCGTAATTTCTTTCGTAAACTGAGATTTTGTTTCAACCTCGCGAGGCAGTATATCCGAATAGGCCGGTACAAGCAGCACATCATCGTATGTTAAACCTTCTGAAACAAATTTGTGGGCGTAAGGGGCGTTCATGAGTAAAAAATTTGTCAAAGATACAGATTTATTAATGATGTTATCTTTGCACCCTATTATGACAAAAATTTTTCTCAACAAAGGCAAAGAAACTCCCTTGCTGCGCCGCCACCCTTGGGTGTTTTCGGGGGCTATTAAAACCACCGAAGGCAAACCGCTTGATGGCGATACGGTTAGCGTGTATTCTGCCGACAAAAAGTTTTTGGGCATAGGGCACTATCAGGTAGAAAACAGCATCAGGGTGCGTATAATTTCGTTTGAAGACGTAGAAATTAACGAAGCCTTTTGGTTCGATAAAATTAATACTGCCTATACATTTCGTGGCATTGTTGATTTGACGGATAATAAAGATACCAACGTGTACCGCTTGTTTTTTGGCGAAGCCGATGGCCTGCCCGGTTTAATTATTGATTTTTATGATGGACATGTAGTAGTGCAATGCCACACCATTGGCATGCATCGTAATATTGAGCATATAGCCCATGCACTTAAAAAAGTATATGGCAATAAACTAAAAACCATTTACGATAAGAGTAAAGAAACCCTGCCAAAACACTTAACCGAAAACCTGCACAATGGTTTTATGGTGGGCGATACAGGCAACACCGTAGTAAAAGAAAACAAACACCTTTTTTATATTGATTGGGAAAAAGGACAAAAGACGGGCTTTTTTGTTGACCAACGCGAAAACCGTGCTTTGTTAGCTCACTACTCAAAAAACAAAACGGTGCTAAATACATTTTGTTACACAGGTGGTTTTTCGGTTTATGCTTGCGCAGCAGGAGCGAAGGAGGTTCATTCGGTAGATGTATCAAAACCCGCTATGGAAATTACCGATAAAAACATTGAGCTTAATAAACTAACTAACCATAAAAGTTTTTGTGCCGATACCTTCGATTTTTTGGCCGATAAAAAAGATGTGTACGATATTATTGTGTTAGACCCGCCTGCCTTTGCTAAAAGCCGCGATGTAAAACACAATGCATTTAAAGGCTACAAACGCCTGAACGAAATGGCTTTTCGTTTAATTAAAAGCAATGGTTTAATTTTTACATTTTCTTGCTCAGGGGTGGTTGATAAAGCGCTCTTTTTTAACACCGTTGCTGCTGCTGTTTTCGAAAGCGGACGCAAAGTAAAAATACTGCATTATCTTTCTCAACCTGCCGACCACCCTATAACCCCCAACTTTCCCGAAGGCGAGTATTTAAAAGGCTTGGTGTTATATGTTGAATAAATAATTATTTAGTGTATAACAACTAATTTTTTATTCGCTATGCTGTTTGCAGTTTTAATTACCAAGGTGTAAACTCCCTCATTAAAATTTGTTGCATCAATATTGGTTATTCCGGTTAATGTTTCACTCAATACAATTCTGCCGTTTACATCAATTATTTGTACGATTTGTTTTTCTGCTGTGTTCGATTCAATAATAAATTGTCCGCTAGTTGGGTTAGGGTAAATGTTCACTTGGTTATTTAAATCAGTTAACTGGTTTATACCTGCAATAGCACAACCATTTGAATTGCCTGCCCCACATAAAGGTTTTGCTAAATCGGTTGGTGTCATACTATTAGGCAAATAGTTTGGCAAACAATTATATGGATTAGGGTCTAGATTTATAAAATACTCCCAATAACTAAATTGAGGAACATAATTAGCAGGATAGATAGAATTTGGAAATGCTGGAAAACAAGAAATATTATTTCCACCACAATTTAAAATATGTAAGGAATTAGGTAGGAGTGGTAAATTCGATAATAAATTTTCATCACAATCAAGTTCAATAAGAGAATTAGGTAAGGCAGGGAGATTTGTTAAGGAATTCTTACTGCAAGTCAATGTATTAAGAGAAGTATCTAAAGCAGGAAGGCTAGTTAAAGAATTCATTAGGCAATCTAAATAAGTTAAAGAATTTGGCAGGCTGGGTAATGTGGTTAATTGATTCTGACTACAGTCCAAATATGTAAGTGAGTTGGGTAGAGGTGGAAGGTTTGTTAAATGATTACTATTACATTCAAGCGATTGAAGTGAAGTGTCAAAAGCAGGTAAGTTAACTAACAAATTAAGTTGACAATTTACAATAGAAAGTGAGTTTGGTAGAGTAGGTAAGGTGGTCAAAAAATTTTCTGGACAATATAAATTATACAAGGAAGTAGGTAAGTTTGTTATACTCGTTAAAGAATCATGTTGACAATTTATATATGTAATTGAATTTGGTAAAGTGGGTAGGGTAGTTAGTGAGTTATTATAACTGCAATCAAGAGATTTTAAAGATTTAAAATAAGTTATACCTGTTAGGTCTTTAATATATTTACCGACTACACTTATTGTGCGAGTAGTCGTAGCAACCAAAACACTTGTTGTATCCATTTGGTTGCCATTCATTGCAGCGGGTATAAGTCCTTGTAAATAGGTGGCAAAATTAGCATCAGGTATGGTAACCCATGTTTGAGCATTTAAACGCCCCATTAAAATAATTGAAAAGAGCAGTATAATATTTTTCACGCTAATTATTTATTGTAACAAATTTAAGTTATTTAATGGTAAAAGTTAAGATTATTTAATTGAATGACTAGAGAATAATTTATTAGTGAACAATAACTAATTTTTTATTCATTACACTATCAGCTGTTTTAATTGCCAAGGTGTAAACTCCCGCATTTAAATTTGTAACATCAACATTGGCTGTACCGTTTATAAGCTGACTAAACACAAGCTTACCATTTACATCCAATATTTGTAAAGTTTGTTTATTGTTTATGTTTGTTTCAACAGTAAACTGTCCGGTAGTGGGGTTTGGGTAAACGTTTATATGTTCTGTTACATTGGATAACTCTAAAATGCCTGAAACAACAATTTTTGAGCAATGCATTACAAAAGTATCCGGTCCGCCATAAGCACCCATATCGTTACGCGCTGTACCCATAGATGGAAACAAAGCCGTGTTGGGTGCAGATGTGAGGTCGTTATATACAGTTGAAGTGTCTCCGGCATCAATGCAAGGTGATGCAGCACTTAGGGTAAGACATAAACTATCCAGCAAAGGGTTTGCATTTATATTGCCAACACCTGTGTAAGCATTTTGCACATCGTTATACGTAGCTTGCACCGTGCACGAAGTAGCTATAATTTGATTTGCAACAGGCAAATTGCCCCAAATTATATTATTACGTATAATAACATTGGTAGCAAGTTCTGCCGAAATTCCTCCTGTTCCCACAGAATAAGATGAATTTTTTATAATTGTATTATTCTCAATTATTTTTGGCGTGGTACCTAAATCATTGTAAATCCAAATTCCGCTTCCGCCAAAATAACTTGTAGCACCGGTGTTTAAAGCAATAATATTATTTTTAATTCGACACCCGGTGTAATTAAGTACAATGCCTGGGCCGTATTTGCCCTGGTTATTGGTAATAATATTGTTTTCAATAATGGGGTTTCCATCACCTATACGTATGCCGCCACCGCCTGCGCTTACAACACTGCTTGTGTTAGTTGCCGTATTACTTATAATAATATTATATCTAATGGTTGGCGAACTAACATCCATTAAAATTCCACCACCTTCTCGGTAGGTGCCTGCTCCGTGTATGTCAGTCCACTTGGTTCCTTTGCCGCCTGTTAAGGTAAACCCTTGTAATATGGCTGTTGAATCTTCTCCTGAGTTAAAAATAACGCAACTGGCCGTATCCGGGTTTATGGGTGTGCTTCCGTTTATAATAGTAGAACTAATGTAGGATGTATCTTTACTTAAATAAAACAGACTGGTTACTAAAATTTTTTTTCCTCTAAAATTTATGTTTTCAAAATAAGTGCCCGGAGAAACTTCTACCGTATCTGTATTGTTTGAGGCCATTATAGCCGCTTGTATAGTTGGGTAGTTTAACGGCACCTTACGGGTGGTACAAAATATATTCGAAATATTTATACCAAATAACAATGCTAATAAAATGTGTTTTTTCATAATAAAATTTTTAATTGCTTAAATCTCTATTAAACTTACTTTACAATAACCAAGCGTTTATTTGCAATTCCACTATTATTTATAATGCTGACATTGTAAACTCCGTTGGGTAAATTACTTGCATCAATATTAGTTTTGCTATTTAATTTTTGACTTAGCACCACTTTACCATTTATATCATATACTGTACATTGCGCATTGCCTTTTGTATATATTGCAAAACTGCCCGTAGTAGGGTTGGGGTATATTTCAATAAGATTATTATTTGCTAAATAATATTCGTTTATTCCTGCTGTAAGGCAAGCCCCTTCGGTTGCAGTATAAAATTTATTAGCAGATATATTATAACAGGTGTCAATTGTTCCTAAAGACCATTTTACTATTAATGTATCAATTAAGGCGGCATTGCCTAACCCAAAATGTAACCACAAGTTCTGACTGTTATAACCTGTTTGTGCTGCTACTTCTTGCATTTGCCAAATAGGGGTTCCGCCTATGGTTGCTTTAACATAAACTTTTGCTCCTACACCACTTTTGTTTGATGCAACCCCATTACACTTTACTGTTATCCAGTTGTTTGTATTGCCATTGTTATGGTATAAAAAATTTTGCTCATTTAATCGGTTAGCTACAAATAAATCAAGTTGTCCGTCATTGTCATAATCTGCAAACACACAACCAAACGAGTTTCCGCGATAACTAACCACACTGCCTGTAGTAACTTTAGTAAACGTATAAGTTGGTGCGCCATTGTTTAAGTAAAAAAAGTTAACTGCCCCATCGTTATCTACAAATAAATCGAGGTCGCCATCATTATCAACATCACCCCAAGCACTTCCTACGGAATTAGCAGATTCGGCAACAACGCTTGTTATAACAGGTGTTAAGGAGTAGGAAGGAGCTCCACTATTGTTATAAAGTATGTTGCCGCTGCTTGAGTAATTAGCCGAAAACAAATCTAAATCTCCATCGTTATCATAATCGCCCCAGCTTGCACCAAGTCCTGCTTTGCCATCGCTAAACGTAAATTGCGTAAAGGCTAAACCACCGTTATTAGTAAATAAAAAATCGTTTTGTGTGCCTGAGTTTGCAATAAATAAATCAGGACGTAAATCGTTATTATAATCGGCCCATGCGCCCGGTATCGAAAGATTTGTGCCTGCCGTAATTGTATTTGTAGTAGTACTTAAACTATAACTTGGCGCACCACTGTTTAAATACATAAAATCAGCCCCCTGAAAATTTACCACATACAAATCCAAATCTCCATCATTATCTATATCCACCCATGAGGAGCTATTAGAGTTTCCAATATCAGTTACAGGGCTGCCTGTGGTTATTTTTGTAAACACGGTATCGCCCAATCCGTTATATAAAAAGTTGCCGAAATTATTTCGGTTAGTTACAAAACAATCTATAAATCCATCGCTATTATAATCGGCACAGGTGCTTCCAATTGATGAACCACCATCGGTAACAATATTACCAGATGTTACTCTAATAAAATTTCCGTTACCTTTATTTAGGTATAACGAGTTGTTCTGGTTCGTTAAATTTCCGTTAGAAACCATTAAATCAAGCAAACCATCATTATTAAAATCAATCCAGCTTCCGCCGCCGCTCTCAAACGCATCCGTAGTAATGGGGTTTAACGTATCTGTTACACGGGTAAACGTTTGTGCGTAACAAAATGTGTTCACACATAAAATAGTCAAACTAATTTTAAGTAGTTTTTTCATGCAAATTCGTTTGTAATTATGTAACAAACTTGCTGTTTAATTAGGCTGATTTTTTTAAAAGTGTAAGTTAAACGCACTCCTTACTATAAACAGCAATAATCTCTGTACAAACGGCATTTTTCTAAAATAAAAAACAACTTATTTAGCTAACTTAACGTGTAGTTTTTATTATACTTGCTTTATAATTTAATTAGTAACCTTATCAAAACAAAAATCATATATCACGTTTTATTTTGGCTTGTATATTATAGCTCTGTAGGTTTAATTACAAGTAGCTATGACGATAATTTTTATAAAGGATTTGTAAGTGATGGTTTGCAATTACCGGTTAAAATTGCATTTACTTATTTTATCGTTTCGTATTTATTTCCGACTTATTTTCTCACAAAAAAATACAAACGGCTTTTACTTGTTTTTATACCGGCTACAATTTTAGTGGGTGTTATTTACAGGCTTATACAGGGTTACATTGTGTTTCCTTATTTTTATCCGGATATGATTTATACTCCCTTAAATGTAGGGCGGTTTATTTGGGCTCTTTTCGATGTTTTTTTTCCTGCTGCAATTGCCTTAAGCATTGTGCTTTTTAAATCGAAATTAGAAAGCATGCTACACGAACAAGAATTGCAAAAAGAAAAACTAAACGCTGAGCTTAGTTTTTTAAAAGCGCAAACCAACCCTCATTTTTTATTCAACACATTAAATAATATATATGGTTTGGCTTTGGTAAACTCTCCGCAAGTGCCTAATGCTATATTAAAATTAAGCGAGTTGTTTCGGTTTATATTGCGTAACGGTACCGTGTCTCAAATTAAACTGGAAGATGAAATAAAAATTATTACAGATTATATCGAACTCGAAAAACTACGATATGGTAATCGCTTAAACATAACATTTGAAATTGATATAGATAACCCCAAAGAAATGATTGCTCCTTTGTTGCTTTTACCTTTTGTTGAAAATGGTTTTAAGCACGGTGCCAGCGAGTCGCGTTTTAATTCATTTATTAATATCAAATTAAAGCTGGTAAATCAACATCTGTTTTTTACCATGGCAAATAGTAAAGAACCCGGTAAAGAAACTAATGAAAGTGGCATTGGCATACAAAATGTGCAACGGCAGTTAAATTTAATTTATGGCACCAACCATCAGCTTACTATACAAAATTCAAATACTGAATTTTCAGTTAGCTTAACTATTAATTTAAACGAGCATGAAAAAAATCAGCTGCATCATAATTGAGGATGAGCCAATTGCTGCTGATATTGTGCAATCGTATATTGCGCAGGTTTCTTTCTTGCAGTTAGAAGCTGTTTTTACAGATGCTATTTCAGCTTTCGAAATTTTAAACAACAAACCAATAGACCTTATTTTTTTAGACATTCATTTACCAAAATTAAAAGGCATAGATTTTTTAAAAACACTTACCAAGCCACCCAAAATTATTATAACAAGTGCTTATGAACAGTATGCCTTACAAGGGTACGAGTTTGAAATAACCGATTATTTATTAAAACCTTTTTCTTTCGAACGGTTTTTAAAAGCCGTTAACCGTTTACAAAAACCTGTTGAATTACTTGTAACTGATACCGATGATAAGCAGCATCGTTTTTTTAATGTAAATAAAAAAATGGTGAAAGTTTATTTAGATGAAATTCTGTATGTTGAAAGCCTTAAGGAGTATGTGAAAATATATACAAAAGAAAAAAACGTAGTTACCAAGTTTCAATTAGGCGAACTGCTGGTTTTTTTAAACGATACTAATTTTATACGTGTACACAGGTCATTTATTATAGCCAAAAATAAAATCAATTCGTTTTTTGCAGATGAAATAGAAATTGCCGGACAATCAATTCCAATAGGACGAAGTTTTGCTGTTTCCATAAAAAAAGAACTCGAAAATAAATAAATGTAGTGCTGTATGTAGAATACTAACGATGCCATTTTTTCGTTCTGCATAAAAACCTTGGTTTAAAATATGTTTAAACACATTTTATTTGCGCTTTCTTTCTTAGTAATAAAAAGTTCATTTGCTCAGTCTACTAAGTCACTACTGGCTTTAAACAAAAGTTCTCATTTGTATAAGCAAGCAACTGTAAATAAAACTCCAATTAAAAAAGATAAAGATTCTACAGATAAAGATGAAGCAAAAAAGTTATTGCAATTGGGGGCATGTGGCATGATAAGCAGCTTAAGCTTTTTAAACTCCCCTCAGGATTTTACATATTTCCCCGAATTTTCTTTACGAGCCTATTACCAAACAAACAGATACGTTCAGTTTGTATTAGAATATTCGCATATTGCCCAGCAAAATATTATGCCCACTTGGCTAAATGTGCAAAACACATATTTAGATTTAGACGCACATTTTTTACTTCGCTCCGATAAAAAAAATCAACGAGCAGCATTTTATGCAATTGTTGGCGGTATGGCTCAGCTATTGCACGGCATTTATACCGGTGCCGATAACGATAATAAATTTGTGCCGCATGCACAACAAAACACCTATTATAAAACGGTGTATTATGGCGGAAGCATAGGAATAGGAGGAGAGTGCAGAATTATTAGGCGCTTATATTTGTTTGGCGAAGTACGCTGGCGCTATATAAAAACAGAAGCAGGTTTAATTTTAAGTGATGAGTGTTATAACGTAGGGCTTAAATATACCCTGCATAATTTAAAACCTATATATAAAAAACCGGGTAAGCTTTTTAACTGGTTTTAACTTATTAGTATTTGACTTTATTTTTTTATTGCGTATCTTTATTTATGCAAAAGTTAATTCTGCTAATAGTATTTTATGTATTAGGCATAACTGCTTTTGCTCAAGTTCCGCCCAAATATATTAGTATGGGGCAAAACGAAACTCCCAAAAACTATTATCAAAAAGAAGAGGATGCCGCTGCCAGAAAAGACTCGATAATTAAAGCTAAAAGAGATAAACAAAACAGACAAAAAGCTATTGATATTGGTGCAGGTGGTTTAATAACGAGTTTAAATTTTTTTAAAAACGCGCAAACATTTACGTACTATCCTGCATCATCGTTTCGTTTATATGCGCAGCCAAATAGCTTTATACAATTTTTGGTTGATTACTCGCACGTACAACAAGTAAATATTTTGCCTACTTGGTTAAACGTACAAAACACGTATATAGATTTAGATGCACATTTTATGCTGCACCCTGCTAATGCAGATAGAACTACCGTATATTTTATATTGGGTGCTTCTTCCCAAATTTGGAAAGGCTTTTATACCGGTATAGATAATTATAATTATTACGCCCTGCATGTACTACCAAACACCAGCTATAAAACAGTTTATTATGGTGGCAGTATTGGTATTGGGTTTGAGTTTAAAATTATTAATCGGTTAAATTTATATGGCGAAGTGCGCTACCGCATTACACAAACCGATGTTGGTTTTGGTTTAAGCGATGTTTGTTATGGAGCAGGCGTAAAATATACACTGTTCGATTTTCATCCAAAACCAATTTATAATAAGCCCAGCAAGCATTTTCATTGGTTCTAACTATTGGTTATCAACAAGCGGTTAATTAAAGATTAACATATTTTAATTGACTTTGGCACGCTAAATGCAGTATCTTTAATAAACAAATAAAAGTCATGAAAAACCTAAAAACCATATTATTAGTTGTAGCAACTACTAATATACTTTATGCTCAGGACACCATCTTCACCAAAAACGGAAAAACTATTTCGGCTAAGGTGTATGAAGTTACTCAACATGAAATCCGATACCAAAATTCATCTAACCTCGAAGGACCAATTTATACCATTGATAAAAGTAACGTTTCATTAATAGAATATAAAAACGGAACAAAAGATGTTTTTGCCGGAGAGCAATCGCAAGCTAATCAGCAACCTCAGGTAAACCAATCAAACAATAATAATAATGGAGCTTATTATTCAGATGATGTTTACAACCAAGGTCAGCCGGCTACTACATATAATAACAACAATTATTATTCATCAGGCGGAAGTTATGGCGGATATGGTTACGGTGGAGGCTATGGCGGTTATGGTTACTATAACCCCGGTGTAAGCATGAACTTTATGTTCGGTATGCCTTCTTTATTTTGGGGAGTGCCAATGTATGCAGGCCCTTGGGGTGGTTGGCCTTATTACCGTTCTTATTACCGTCCTTATTGGGCTTATAACTACTACCGTCCTTGGGGTGGTTATGCTTGGGGTGGCAGATATGGTGGTTATTATGGCGGATATGGTTACGGCGGTTACGGTTGGAGAGGTGGTAACTATTATGGACATGGCGGTTATTATGGCGGACATAGAGTAGGTGGTGGTTATTACGGTCCTCGTGGTGGTAGAGTAAGTGCCGGAGGTGGATTTCACGGTGGTGGTGGCTTTTCTGGTCCCCGCGGTGGTGGCGGTGGTGGATTCCACGGCGGTGGAGGCGGAGGATTCCATGGCGGTGGCGGTGGTCACGGTGGTGGTGGCGGACATGGTGGAGGACACCGTTAGTAAGCCGAAGCTTACTTCTTAAAGAAAAAATAAACAGCTAATATTAAACAGATAAAACCCATTAGGTGATTCCACTTAATGGGTTCTTCTTTAAATAACAGTAGGGTAAAACCCATAAACACGGTTATAGAAATTACTTCTTGTATAACTTTTAATTGCAGTAAACTAAACGGACCATTATTTTCCTGAAAGCCAATTTTATTGGCAGGCACCATTAAACTGTACTCAAACAAAGCAATGCCCCAGCTTAGTAAAATGGTTAGTGGTAAACTAAGGTTTTGTAGCCACTTAACATCTTTATACTTTAAATGCCCATACCAGGCAAAAGTCATAAATGTATTAGAAGCCATTAGTAGTAAAATGGTTATAATTCCCTTTTTCATCAGGCAAAAATAACCAATATACTTATACCCCGAATTGTTTTAAATGATGGTCTAAATGTTTGTACATAGCCATGCCCCATTCTTTTTGACTAACACTCCCAAAAAACGGATGCTTATGTGTACTGGCATTTTTTTCTCCACCATCACTAAAGCGTTTTAAAGCAGTGCTTAGTTTTTCTTTTTCGGTAGTAAAATCTCTGTCGTCTTTTATAATAAAGTTAGGGTCGGTTTGTGTGCTGGGTTTAAATGGTGTATCGCTTATTAAAATATTTTTAAACAGTGGGCCTAAAATATACCCTATAAAAATGCGTGGTCGTTTTACTTCACCCGATGCTACTTTAAGTGCTTCTCCGCAATGTGCCAGCATTTGTGGTGCTTTCATTACACCCCATTGTGCTTTGCTTTCAGGGTTTAATTTGTTTAAGCGACTATCAATTTCCTGATAGGCTTCTTTATCAAAAATTGTTTTCATATGTTAAGTATACTATTTATCTTATTAAGGTAAGTGGTCCTTTAAACACCTCTGTTTTTCCACTAAATGAAGTCGCAGTAACTACATAAAAATAAGTTCCTTCGGTTTCCGGGTTTCCATTAGGTGCTCTGCCATCCCACACCGAGTTAAGTCCGGTCCACTCAAACATCAATTGTCCCCAGCGGTTCATTACAAACCCTTCAATGTTTTTTACACCTTTTGTGGTAACAAAAAAGCCATCGTTAATGCCATCGCCGTTAGGAGTAAATACATTTGGTATAACCACCACCATTTCATCAGTTACGTGTATGGTTAACATAGCAGTATCAACACAACTGCTGGCACTATCGGTACCACTTAAAATTACGGTGTAGTCGCCTCCGCTGTTATATGTATGCGATGGGTTTTGTAAAGTACTTGTTGCGTTATCACCTAACGTCCACGAATAAGATGTGTTTGTTGAGCCCACAATTTGCCCTGCAAAGTTTACAGCTAAAGGTGCATTGCCATTATACGTACTTGCCGTTGCCATAACTTGCACATTGTAATTGCCAACACTTACGGTGCTTGTTGTAGCACTAACACAATTATTGGTTGATGTTACCACTACATAAAAAATAGTAGTTGTACCACTTGGTACCGTTGGATTAAATGTAGCACCTGTGCCAACTAAGTTGGTTAAAGCGGCATTGCTATACCAGTTAATGGTTCCATTACCTGTGGCATTTAATGTTAATGTACCGCCTGTACAGGTTTTTACATTGTTTGTTACGGCATTGCCGGGTGTTTGGTTTATGGTAAAACTGGTGGTTGCCGTATCAGTACAATTAAAACTATTAGTTACAACTAACGTGTATGTGTTTGTTGGGTTTGTTTGTACATTGTTTAATGTATTGTTTTGGTTGGTAGATGTATAACCTGCCGGGCCACTCCAGTTATAATGAGGATAACCTGCTGCGCCACCTGTAAGTGTAACATTAGTGCCCGAGCATGTAACGCTATTAGTTGTAGAATTTGTTGCTGTAGCAATTGGTTTTGGGTTAACAGTAATGTGTATAGTATCTAAACCTGTACTCACACAATTACCCGGTGTAGCAATGGCACTAACTGTATAGGTACCCGATGTTGTTGGCGAAAGAGTAGTGCTTTGTGGTGGAGATGTATATCCGCCAGACCCTGTCCAAATAATTTGAACTGATGCAGGGGTAGCTGTCGCTGTCGCAATTAATTGGATGCTCTGTCCTTGGCAAATTGTATTATTAGCTGCATTAGTAGTATAGGATGTTATAACCGGAGTTTGGTTTACGGTTATAGATGCCGTAGCAGAATCTTTACAATTGAAACTGTTGGTTACAACTAAGGTGTATGTGCCTGTTGCACTTGTTGGTACATTGGTTAAGGTATAATTTTGTTGTGTAGATGTTCCAGCATTGCCATTCCAGCTATACAAGTTACCTGCTGCGGCAACGCCACCTGCTATAATAATTGTGTTGCCTGAACAAACAGTGCTGCTGCCAATCACCGTAGCTGTTGCAGTAGGAATGGGGTTAACCCTAACACGTACAGTATCTAAACCTGTACTTTGGCAAGAACCAACTGTTGCAACAACCGTATAAGTACCGGTTACGGTAGGTGTTATAACAGGGTTTGGTGGTGCAGAGGCAGTATATCCGTTAGGGCCACTCCATTGTAAGGTAGCTGTTGTTGGTGTTGCAATTGCATTTAATTGAATACTTGATCCAATACAAATAGTGTTGTTAACTGCATTAGTAGTGTAGGATGTTATAACCGGAGTTGGATTTACGGTAAGTGGTACCGTAGCGCTATCTTTACAATTAAAACTATTGGTTACAACTAAGGTGTAAGTGCCTGTTGCACTTGTTGGCACATTGGTTAAGGTGTAATTTTGTTGAGTAGCTGTTCCTGCCGGTCCATTCCAATTATAACTATTTCCTGCTGCGCCACCTTGTATAGTAACGTTGCTGCCCGCACAAACTGTACTATTACCAACTACATTTGCCGAAGCAACGGGGTTTGTGTTAACAGTAATATTTAATGTACTTGTTGCGCTGCTGCAATTGCCAACAGTTGCTGTTACCGAATAAGTTCCGCTTGCTAAAGTACTTATATTCATTATAGAAGGGTTAGCCATGTTTGATGAAAACCCGTTTGGCCCGCTCCATTGTACAGTAGCATTAGTAGGGGTAACAACTGAGTGCAATTGCAAAGTTTGGTTTTCGCAAAGTGTATAACCGGCTGCACCTACGCCGCTAAGTGTGGGCGTTTGGTTTACGGTAACATTAGCAGTATCTGCATTCTGGCAACCATTAGCATCTGTAACGGTTAAGGTGTAAACACCAGTAGTAAGTGTAGTACTATTAATTATTTGAGGGCTTTGTATGTTAGATGCATAGCCACCCGGACCGCTCCATGTATAACTTGATGCCGATGAACCATTTAAATTAACGGTAGCACCTGCGCAATAGGGGTTATTAGCTGTGGTGGCACTAACCGATGGAAGAGGGTTAACTGTTATGGCTACTGTTGATGTACTTGAACACCCGGCAGATGAAAGTGTAGCCACATAAGTGCCCGATTGGCTTGTTTGCGTTGGGTTAAGTGTAAATGATGAGTTTGTAGTGTTAAAACCTCCTGGTCCTGTCCATGTATAAGTGGGACTGGCAGCACCACTCGATGCACTTACATTTATTGATTGCCCTACGCAGGCTGTTGTAGTATTAGTTGTAATAGTTGGTGCAGGAGGAGCTCCTGGGTTTGTTATAGAATATGGACCAAAATTAGCGCTGCAATTAGCATCGGCAACATGCACATTATAAGCTCCTGCGGGTTGGTTATTTATGTTTTGTGAATTTCCAACTACCGCGCCCAAACTGTTTGTCCACGTATATGATAAACTTCCCGAACCAGGTGTTATACCAATAGCAGTAATGCTTCCGGTACTTGCACCGCAATTGCTGGGTGATATAGTAGGTGCTGCCGTTAAAGTGGGTACAGGGTTTACACTAACTGTAGCTACGGCTGTATTAGTACAGTTATTTCCATTGGTACCTGTAACCGTATACGATGTTGTTACGGTTGGTGTAACACTAATAGAGGTTCCTCCTTGTGTCGTACTCCAGCTATACGTAGTAGCATTGTGTGCAGTTAAGGTTGTGTTTACACCGGCACAAACGGTAGCCGAGTTTACCGTTACATTGGGTAAACTGTTCACCGTTACATTTGTTGTACCTGTGTTATTGCAACCATTAGCACCCGTGCCGGTAATAGTATATGTAGTAGTAACCGTAGGTGTTGCCGTTACAACCGACCCAGTGGGTGAGCTTAGCGTTGCCGGCGAATTCCAAGTATAGGTGCTTGCGCCGTTTGCAGTAAGCGTGGCTGTTTGTTGCCCTGCACAAATAGTAGCCGTATTAGCTGTAACCGATGGCAATGCTAACACCGTAACGGTAGATGATAACGCACTCTTACAATTATTTACATCAGTAACCGTAGCGGTAAAAACCGTGTTGGCTGTTATAGTAGGATTAATACTAAATGTGCTTGCTCCGTTGCTCCAGCTATACGTATAAGTTCCTGCAGGTGTTGGTACGGCGGTTAAAGTATCTTTATACGTGTTACAAGTATTTGGATGTACATTTGTTATCGAAAAACTTGGCAAACTCAATCCTTGAATGGTAACAATAGCTGTATTTTTACAGCCACTCCCATTGGTACCTGTTACTGTGTAAGTTGTATTGGTGGTTGCAGTAGGTGTTACGGTTACAGCACTTCCGCTGGTTGCACTTAAACCTGTTGCCGGACTCCACGAATAAGTTGTTCCGCCGCTGGCAGTTAAAGTTGTTGTTGTATTTGCACAAATACTTAAGGTTTGCGAACCTGCGCCATTTATTTGCACCGTTGGTAATGCATTAACGGTTACGGCTTTACTTAATGTTTGTTTATTGCCACAAACACCGCTAACCTGACAAGAGTAAGTCATATCAGTAGGCGGTGCAACTGTTATTGAAGAGGTTGTTTGCCCACCGGGGAACCACAAATACGTGGAGCCTGCACTGGCATTAGCAATGGCTAATTTAGTGCTATCACCAAAACAAATAGTGCTTGGCGTTGCTGAAATACTTGGTATTTGTACACCTGAGTTTGCCGTAACGGTATAACTGCATAAATCTCCGCCCCAACCGTCAACCATTAAATAATAATCTTGTCCAATGGTTAGGCTGGTTGCGTTAAGTGTAAATCCGCCGTTTCCTTGTTCAAAGTCTGATACAGGAATAAAAGCACAACAATTTGTTCCCGAAAAAACTTGCATTTGTATACCGCCCGTCGAAAAACAATTACCAACGGTAACACTAAACGAGGCAGTTGCTGCCGAAGCTGTAAATTTTATCCAGGAGTTATTATCTATACTAACATCATAGTTATAGGTAGTTGTGTAAGTGGTTGGTTGGCCTGTACCCCATGGGCCCTGCATGCCAAATGCAGCCGTATAGGATGTTGTTGAACCGGGTGTGTAAGTGTAGGTTGCTCCAAATTCGGCATCGCCACGCATGTTACAAGGTCTGTCTGGCGTATATCCATTGGTGTTTGCTACATAGTTATTTAAATCACAAATATATAGGGCTGTAGAACAGGCATCGTTTGTGGGCGATGATACACATAACCCAAACTCGCCTGTGTTAGAGCCGTAACCCCAATAACGTATATAAACAGTTGCTCCGGGGGTTAAACCGGTAGCAGCTATGTATGGTAATAAATCATAAGCAGTACCCGGATAATTATGGTCATCATCGCACATAATTTGAGTTAATGAACCACATGTTCCTGAGTATAATGCCATAACACCATCGGTAATAGCACCGGCTGGTAAATTTGGTTCTGAAGTAACATAAATATTTCCCGATGCCGGTACTGTAAGTGCAAACCACACATCGTGCGATGAGGCAGAAAAGCCGCCAATTTGTGCTCCACTCCCCCCACAATTAGCGGGCGTGGGTGCTAAAGAGCTTGAAGTTGATGTAAAGCCGGAATTAGACATGGATATATAGTTACAATCAGATGTAACCGGAGGTAACACAAAAGCATTACATGGGTCATCGCCTGTGGCAGCAGCTCCTGTAATACAAATAGTAAAGGGATAGCCACCGTTGCCCGACCAGTAATCAAAAACTCGCACATAATAAGTTGTCCCTGGAGTTAAGCCATTTTCGGTGGCAGTTTCCGTTCCGCCTGTACCACTATTGTCTATACAATCTAACGATGTAAAAGAACTGCAGGTACCCGATAGTAATTCTACCACCGCATCCATATTAGCTGATGGGTTAACTGTTATAACTTGCTGCGAGCTGTTGGCTACAAACGTATACCAAACATCATCATCGGGTGTACCGTTACACACAGTTGTATATGATTGTGTGGCGCCATACGATGTTCCGCTGGTTAAAACACAACTCGAATTTGGTGTTAGTGGCGTGGCATTTGCACAAGCATCGTTAACAGGTGGAGTAGGAGGGCTGCTTACGCAAACACTAAAGGTAGATGAACCCGAACCCGCCCAATAATCATACACCCTGAAATGATACACAGTACCAATGGTAAGGCCGGTAGCATTAATAACCTCGGCTTGCCCCAGGTTATTTAAATCTTCGCAATATAAATTGTTAAGCACAGCACAACCACCCGAAAATAACTGCACCACAGGGTCGTAATTAGCCGAAGGGCTTACTGTTATTTGATGTGATGTTTGTGTAGCCGTAAACTGATACCAAACATCATCATCAGCATTACCCACACAACCCGGTATACTTTGTGTAGCTCCTGCCGATGTACCTGAAGTATAAATACAAGTAGTGTTAGGTGTTATAACCGTGGCACTGCTGCAATTATCACTTTGCGAAAAGCTTTGCAGGTATAATATTGTGAAGAAAAAAGGTAGTAATTTTTTTATCATACTTAAAAGTATTTAGTTGGTAATTTTCTCTGTTTGAAATGTAAAGCCATTGTATTGTAAACCTTTAGCTAAAATTAAATTTTTAGCATTAGGTGCTGGGTTTCCTTTATCACCTTCGCCCTTACGGGGCTGTTCATCAAATGTAAAAGTAATTTCCGCCATTTTCTTTTCAGGTTTTATGCGGTACTTACATTCTACCACACCTTTGTAAGCACTTATTTCATCTACTATTTGTTGTAAAAGTTGTTCGTTTTCAACATTTATAACGCTGTAGTAATAGTGTGTGCGTGTAATTTCTTTTTGTTGCTGGGCAAAGCCAAGGTAACCGGCAGCCATAAACAGTGCAAATACAATTTTTTTCATAGGTTACTTTTTAGTCATTAAAATCCACAGCACATTCTCACGTACAAAGTGGTTGGCAGCCGCTTATAAGTTGTGTAACTTAGATAAGCTCTGTTTAAGGTGTTCACTTGTATCACAAAATTAACAAAAAAAACAACTTACGCAAGTGTAAGTTATCGTTAAGTTTTATCTAAAAAACAATTCAATTATTTGGTTACTTTTGCGCTTCATTTCTACACATGAAAAAAATAGTATTACTGCCTTTATCGTTGATTTTATTGCTGAGTTTTTGTCAAAACGAGGCATCTAAAAATACAGATGATAAAAAAACAGAAGCACCCGCAAAGCAAGACAGCAGTGACAAAACTGCTGAAAAAATAGCGAATATAACAACACCTGCCTCCAATGCTTTCGATATTAAATCATTCGACGTTAAAAATAGCTTTAACGCTACGGCTTCTGTTTTAGCGGGTGTAAAAAATACAGCAGGCTCATTAACCAACTTTTTAGATTCGAGTGCATGGAAAGAAAACGCATCTTTTATTGATAGCAGCTGGGCTCGTTTAGAAAGGGCTCGCCTGGGCAAAATGCGTACTTGGCGCGATAAAGAAATTACAGGTATCAATCAAAACGAAAAAACATTATTCTACCCTTTTTCCGGACCCGATTTTTTAACGGCTTACACTTTCTTTCCTAATGTAGAAAAATATGTAATGCTTGGTTTAGAGCCTATTGGCAAACTACCTGAAATTGCTAAAATGAAAAAGAAAGATGCTGAAGTGTATGTATCGTGCTTTAAAACATCTTTAGCTGATATTTTTAATAAAAGTTACTTTATCACCCAGTACATGGGGCGCGATTTACAAAACCAAAAAGTAAATGGTACACTGCCTATACTTAGCTTTTTTATTAAACGCACAGGCAACGAAATTGCTGATATTAAATATGTGGTTAAACTAAATAAAGACAGCATTATTGAAGTACCTTATGATTATAAAGACAAAAAAAACCAACCTTTTGGTGTGCGAATTGATATTGTAAGCAACGGACAACCAAAAAGCATTTATTATTTCCGTTACGATGTAAGCAATGCTAAATTTAATGATACTACCGTGTTTTTAAAGTACCTAAACAAAATGCAATCTCCGGTGGCAACGTATGTAAAAAGCGCCTCTTATTTATTGCACAACGATTTTATGAGCAATATGCGCAAGTTTATTTTGGCTAAGAGTGATGATGTAGTGGAAGATGATACCGGAATCCCTTTTAAATATTTTATTGAAAAAAATGACTGGGTAACCAAAGTTTATGGCGAGTATCAAAAGCCCGTAAAAAAACTTTAATTGGTTAGATAGACAGAAAGAACTACAAGCCGTTTTTGATAAAGATAGCGCTAACATTCCTAAATTACCGTTCCATTTAGGTTACCATTGGAATACCAATAAAGATGTGCTTATAGTTTGCGCTAAAAAGAAGTAAGCAATTTTTAGTAGACAGAGCTATGAAACTTAATCATATCAATTTAGTAGTTGCAGATGTCGCAGCTGCCATTCACCTTTTTGAAACATACTTTAATTTTAAATGTACCGAAGTAAAAGGTGACAATATTATTGCTGTTTTAAAGGGCGCAGATAACTTTATACTTGTTATAATGACCACCAAAGAAGGTAACCAAAATTACCCGGATGCTTTTCATATAGGGTTTATGTTAGATAGCACAACGGCTGTACCGAAACCTATGAGAAATTAAAAAACGGAGGCATTAATGTTGGGCACGAGCCACGAAAAATAAGAGATAGCTTTGGCTTCTATTTTAATTTCGAAAACATAATGATAGAAGTTGGACATTATTTGAGTTAAAAGCTTAAACTTTTACTTTACTAACAAGTTATAATCATCTTATAAACAGATAATTAACCTATTATCAACTCATTTATAAACGACTTATTAGCAGGGTTACAAACAGCTTCTAAACACGTTATTACTATACTTACCAACGGCTTATAAACCTACTTGTAAACAGCTTATCAGCGCAGAATAAACAGTTAATTAACTGAGTTTATTCACAATTGTTTATTGCTTGTTTTTAAGAGATTTAGCTAAAACCTAAACCACGTGTGTTTGCTCTACCGTTTTAGAATCGATAGCATCGCGTAAGCCGTTACCCACCAACATAAAGGCGAGTACCAATAACATAATAGCTATACCGGGTATAAAGGCAAGGTAAAAAGCATCGGGTGTAAAAATAAACGGTCGGTGGTCGTTAATCATTTTGCCCCAGCTTGCCATAGGCGGCTGCGCACCAATGCCTAAAAAGCTTAAACCTGCTTCGGTTAAAATAGCATTTGCAAAGTTGGATGCCGATATAACAATAACAGGTCCCATAACATTTGGCAACACGTGCTTTCTAATTAAACGGCTGTTTTTATAACCTAAAGCCCTGCCTGCCTCAACAAATTCTTTTTCGCGTAAGCTCATTACTTGTCCGCGCACTATACGGGCAACCTCTACCCACATAGTTAAACCCACAGCCACAAACACCTGCCAAAAACCTTTACCTAAAACAAGTGTAATAGCAATAACCAATAACATGGTGGGGATAGACCATACTACGTTTATTATCCACATAATAACATCATCTAACCAGCCTCTAAAATAACCTGCCATAGCACCCAGCACCACACCAATAAACAACGATATAACCACCGCAATAAACCCAACCGATAACGATATACGAGTACCAATTAGCATACGGCTAAGCAAATCTCTGCCCAGCCTGTCGGTTCCTAAAATAAATTTTTTGGTAACAATATTGTGTTTTTCAACATCCTCTCTAAGTTCGGCTACCGTACAGGTCATTTTTTGGTTGGTGCTGTATTGGTAAAATTCAGTAGTGCCTTTTAGTTCATCATTTTTTACAGGCAAGTTAGAGTTTATATCATACACCACATCAGCCAAGTTATAACGCATTTTAGTGCCGCGATTAGGTTCGTTGCCCGTATATTCCTCTACCACAATATCGTTGCCCGAAAATGTATAATCATACAAAGTAACAAAGGTGTAATCACTTTGCTGTCCGAACAACATTTTCATAAACCAGTTTACGTGGTGCGATTCTTCATTTTTTCTAATTTTCAGCATTCTGATGCTAAACCCTGGCGGTTTTATTTGCAGTTCGGGCTTTTGGTCGTTGCTATCTGGCGTAGAATCAGGTGTTATAAGGTATCCGGCAATAAAAATAAAAACAGAAATAGCTATAACTATCAGTCCACTCATGGCAAGTTTGTTTCGCTTAAAGCGTTTCCATGCCATTTGCGCAAGAGAACGAGCTTTGTTTTCTGATAT
>JABDDQ010000011.1 GCA_013287545.1 Bacteroidota bacterium
GTTACATCTCGTTTTGCAATTCTTCTCGAAAATCGGAAAATAAAATTTAGTATCTTTAAATAATATAATGGACAAAAAATGAATGATACTTGGACTAACAGATGGAATGACAGATATAGTAAAGAAGAGTTTGCTTATGGCGTAGCGCCTAACAACTATTTAAAAGAACAGTTAGAGAATTTAAATACTGGGACAATACTTTTTCCGGCAGAAGGCGAGGGGCGCAATGCAGTTTTTGCAGCTAAACTTGGCTGGACGGTTTCAGCATTTGACATAAGTCCCCAAGGGAAAAACAAAGCATTATTACTTGCGGGAACTAATAAAGTAACAATTGACTATCAGGTTGGCGAATTACAGACTTTGAATTATAACCCCGAACAATTTGATATTATTGCACTGATTTATGCGCACTTTCCGGCAAATATTAAATCAGTATATCACAAGGCACTTGACAAATATTTACGAAGGGGTGGCTTAGTTATTTTCGAGGCGTTTAGTAAAAAACATATTGAATATAATTCTAAGAACGAAAAAGTAGGCGGGCCAAAAGAAGTTGACATGTTATTTTCAATAGATGAAATAAAATCTGATTTCGATAATTATGAAATTATAGAATTAGTAGAAAAGGAAATCGAATTGAATGAAGGATTGTTTCATAACGGTATAGGTTCAGTAATAAGATTCGTTGGACGAAAAAAATAGACTATTGCTAACATGGGTTTATACACCTGCATCCTGATTATACAAACACAACTGGCGCTCGACCACTAAGCTGTAGAATATTAACGGTAATTTTAAGACGATAAACATGACTTGGAAAACATACGCACTAATTATACTCATATCGGCATTGATAAGCTGTGGTGACATCAGTAAAAACATTGAAGAGAGGGTAGCAATGGTGTAAAAGATTCTAAAGTAGAAATTGAAAAGGAAGTTACTTTAAAAAGTATTAAACTAAGTTATTTAGTTGAGATTGAAAAACAGGCACAAGAAATCTACGAAAGAAAATTAGTCAAACAAACAATTGAGTTTATTGAAAAGGGTTTAATCTTCATTAAATGATGAATAAAATTATTTTATTTATAATAGCCTATTATCAATTGCTCAAAGGAGTTTACATTATTCTTTTTTAACACCGATTTTTACATTATTTCTCCTAATATTATTAGCTTTGGTTAGACTAGTCATTTAAAAAAAAAACATGAAAAATATTACTTACCTGCTTTTTATTTTTGCTTTAAGTATTACTGAATTATATGCTAAGCCTGTTATTATTACACTTGCAAAAGAAGTTGCCGTAAATTTTTACAATAAAAATTCTAACATAAAAGTAAAGGACATAACACTTGCTTATACATCTTCATCTAAAATAGGTGCTCCATTATACTTTGCGTTTAATATAAATAACAATGATGGTTTTGTAATAGTAAGTGGCGATGATGCTATAAAACCCATTATTGGTTATTCAACCGAAAACAATTTTGTTAGACCAAAAGCAAATACTACAATAGCCTATTGGTTAAATGATTTTTCAAATGCAATAGAAACCAAACGAAGTAAGAGTTTTATTGCAGATGATGCAATTGTTAAAGAATGGGCAAGATATTTGGCTATTACAAATCAAGATAGAACCTATAATATTGTAAGTAGTGTTACCGATACTGTTGCCCCTCTTGTACAAACAACTTGGGATCAATCTCCTAATTACAATAGTTTATGCCCGGGTGGCTCAGTAACGGGTTGTGTGGCAACAGCCATGGCTCAAATCATGAAATTTTGGAATTATCCAAGTCAGGGTGCCGATTCTAGTTCGTATTGCGATTGTGTAGCAAGTGGTTATCAAAATGATTATAGTACATTATCTGCTAATTATAGTGCAACTACTTATAACTGGGCTAATATGCCTTTAGCTTATTCAAATAGTGATGTGGCTCTACTTATGTATCATTGTGGTGTAAGTGTTGATATGGATTATTCTCCGAGTGAAAGTAATGCTTATGTACTCACAGCTGATAAACCCGTTTGTTCACAATCTGCTTATATTAATTATTTTAAGTATAATCCCTATACTTTGCAAGGTATAAAAAGAGCAAATTATACAGATACACAATGGATACAAGTATTGAAAAATGAACTGCTAAACGGGAGACCTATTCAGTATTTGGCACAGGACCCTGCTAATGGTGGGCATAGTTGGGTTGTAGATGGTTTTGATATAAATAACAATTTTAATATGAATTGGGGTTGGGGTGGCTACGATAATGGATATTATAACCTTGATAATTTAGACCCAAGCAGCGATAATTTCTCTTCATATCATGAAGCCCTTATTGGTATTGTGCCTATGTCAATAACCGCCAATGCAGCCGGCATTATCTCTATTTCTGAGCCAATTACAGGTTGTAATGATACTATCATCAACCCAGTAATTAAACTACAAAATTATGGCAGTAGTACATTAAGTTCATCTATAATCAATTATCAAATAGATAACGGCACTATCCAAACATATACCTGGAATGGTTCGCTAACGAGTGGCCAAACTGCTAATGTAAATCTACCAAGTCTTATTATCTCTTCAGCCGGAAATCATACATTTGTTTGTTCTAGTATTAGTGCAAATAATACAACAAACGCAAATTTTGCAAACAGCCAATCAAGCATTAACTTTTATATTGTTTTTGGTACAAACACACCTCTTGCAGAAAGTTTTGAAACAACTACTTCGCTTCCAAATTCAATATGGAATATATCACATACATCAACAGGAGTAGATTTTACTATTACCTCTAATGCAGCAGCAACGGGTACTAAATCAGTAATGATAGATAACATAAATAATATAGCCGGAAACAATAGCCTTTTACAAACCTCTTCCTCTTATGATATGACAACTTTTACAACACCCTCATTAACATTTAAAGCTGCCTATCAACAAAAAACTATTACAAATGCCGATAAATTACAAATCTATACTTCTACTGATTGCGGTACCAGTTGGGTTTCAAGAAGGGCAATTACAAGTACTACTTTAGCTTCCCTTGCCGGAGGAACAGGAACAAGCCCTTATACACCAACACCATCTAAATTTACTACTTATACAGTTAATATAAACGGTGTAGCAAACAATCATAATGTTATGTTTCGTTGGGAGTTTTATGCCGACCCTAATGGACCTGGCAATAATTTGTATATAGATGATATAAATATTATTAGCTCCGTGACTGGAATACAGAATATAGAAGAGCTTGTTAATTTAAATATATATCCTAATCCATCATCAGGTAAAGTAAATATAGATTTTAATTTATCAGAAAAACATAATATTGCCATACAAGTAAGTGATATACTTGGCAGAGTTGTTGAAAATTTCGATACTAAATCTTACGAAGCAGGAGAAACAGTCTTAGTTTTTGGTTCTGCCAATTTATATCAGACAGGTGTTTATCTAATTAATTTAAATATTGACGGGCAACACATTGTTAAAAAAATAATTATTCAATAAAAACAGAACGCATGAAAAAATTTTTACTTCTTGTTTTACTCTTAAGTACTACATATATAAACGGTCAAATAGTAAGCACTTTAGCAGGCTCTACTACACATGGGTCTGCCGACGGAATAGGTTCTGCTGCAGGTTTTTGGAATCCTAGTGGAGTAACTGCTGATACAATTGGTAATTTATATGTAACTGATGGTCTTAATAATGAAATAAGAAAAATTATAATTTCTACAGGGCAGGTTACAACCATGGCTGGTTCTACCGCAAGTGGCTCTGCTGATGGAATAGGTGCTTTAGCTCGTTTTAATCAACCATTAGGAATCACATACGATGGTGCAGGCAACTTGTATGTGGCTGATCCTATTAATAATGAGATACGAAAAATAATTATTTCTACAGGGCAGGTTACAACCATAGCCGGTTCTACCACAAGTGGTTCTGCAAATGGAACAGACACAGCAGCAAAATTTAATCTTCCAAGTGGAGTAGCTTGTGATGGCAATGGTAATTTATTTGTAGCTGATCATAATAATAATATGATTCGGAAAATTGTAATTTCTACAGGTGTAGTTTCAACGTTGGCAGGTTCTACAACTCAAGGTTTTGCTAATGGAATAGGAACGGCAGCAAAATTTTATTTCCCTATTGGGCTAGTGTGCGATGGCAATGGTAATCTATTTGTAACTGACAATTATAATTATATGATTAGGAAAATTATAATTTCAAGTGGATTAGTTAGTACTTTGGCTGGATATACCACACAGAGTACGCCAATTGATGGGACAGGTACAGCTGCAGGTTTTGGAGACCCTAATGGAATAATCTATGATGGAAATGGTAATTTATTTGTAACAGAAGCTTCATTTAACAAAATAAGAAAAATAGTTATTTCTAGTGCAGTAGTCACTACCATAGCAGGTACAGGTACCCATGGTTCTACAGATGGAATAGGTACTGCAGCGAGTTTTAATGCCCCTAAAGGAATAACATGCGATAAAAATGGAAATTTATATATAGCTGATGGTATAAATGATGAAATACGTATGATAACTAATACCCCCATGGGCATTGAAAAAGTAAAGGATATTACAAATGAGATAGTAGTTTATCCTAACCCCGCACAAAACAATCTTATTATAGAAACAAACTCTTCTGAAAAACAATCTCTGCAAATATTTGACGTAAACGGAAATCTTATTTTGAGCCAATCTATAAATGATAAAACAAATGTCGATGCAAGCAGTTTAAATACCGGTGTTTATAATATAAGCATTATTGGAAGTGAAGGGGTTACAAATAAGCGCTTAGTTATCATTAGGTAATGTTAGTCGTGTTCAAGCTTCCTGCAATCTTTTCAAAACAGTAAATATTGTAAATTAAGTACTTACCAACTTCATAGTTGTATACATGCTCTTTATCTGATAAACCTTTTGTTTTCATTTTTAAATGAGGTTTTAGCGCTCTTGATAATTTAATAGTTGAGTGCAATCCAGATAATAAGTAAGTATCTCATTTAAAATTATGTGCCTTTTTTGCTAATGCCCAATTCTTCTTTAAAATTGGCTTTTCATAGGTGGTTTCACCATTTGAAGGTTCGCCGGAAAAGTGGCAGAATTTTTCGGCGTAATCTACCTTTTCAAATTTTTTCCAACTCTGAAGCGCTTGATCTGTCATTGGAATCTTAATATTGAATGGTATTGGTTTTCCAGTTCTTATACAATAACCAGTATGAGTTTGTTTTTCTTCTGATTTTTGGCTTACTTTTTTCTTCTCGTAGTTTGTCTTTTGATTAACTTCTTCATATTTATTTTTCTCTTCAAAAAAACTTGATAGCATATCCAATTCAACTATAGAGCCACTATATTTGTTCGTGAGGCCCATATATTTTTTGTCAAACTTTGGCTTATTGTAAAATAGAAGCTCTGATTGGTCAATCACTCTTTTAAAATAATTATAGGCCTGGTTGTCAAGGCTATCTTCTCCTGCAACATTATTTATTAATTTATGTGCCAAGTTACTCTTAGTCATTATTCCTGCTTCTATATTATTATCCTGAGAATAACTATAAAGGTTCATTGAAGTTAGAATAGCGGCACTTTCATTTGCGTAATATTTGGCATGAAGCCTTTTTTCGTACCGTATTTGGATATTGGGAAATTCCTTGAAAAAAATAAAATCTTCCTGCTTCATACTCTTGGTCAAGTCTTCAGAGTTTTTGCCAAACACAATTATAATTTCAAGTTTATGATTGTCTTTTTTGGTTTTTAAAGTGGAAGCATAACGATCATGCAATTGAATGTATGGAGAAATCAAAATAATTTGCTTTTCCGCCTGCTCAAATATTTTTTCTAATTCAGCATTAAGTTCGTTTCCTGTAAAAAATTTAGCCACGTTGATTTTATTTAATGGTTCAAAGGTAATATTATTGGCTATTACCTAAATTACTTTATGTACTATCGGTTTTATCTCGCGGTACATGTAAGAAATTTCCTGTTTTTGTATTTTTTTAGAAAGTTAAATGCCTTACGTTTGCTATTGTGGTATAATCAGTATGCCAAACGCTAACAATAATAATCGAAACATTCAAATAACATTTTCACGCAGACAAAATGAAAACTATATCAAAAGAAAACAAAAGTGTAAGGGACTTTATTCAAGTTGTTTTAATTAACAATATAGGAAGTTTAGTAGAAACAGGAAATCATTATTTAGGTTTCGGTGTTCAAACTCAAGCTATTGAATTAATAGGAGCTATAATAGAAGACAAGGCGGTTGAAAATCTTCAGACAAGCAATCCTAATAGTGAATTTGATACTCAAAGAAAATCGAGAAGAAGATTTCATAATGCTATCAAACTCTTTTCAAATCCAAACTACTTGAATTATTGTCCTGAACTAAGAACTGATGTAAATTATAATGTAGATTTTGATTTATATGAAAATTTGAGATGTGGTTATGCTCATCAAATGAGACCACTTAGCAAAATTTCTGTAACTACCGAACCAGAATCTGTTCAAGACGGAACTCAACATTTAGTTATAGACCCATTATCTAATAGACTAATTATAGTTAGCGAAATCTTATATAGGGACTTAAAAGAAGTTTGCGAAACGGTAATTACAATGATAGATAACGGGCAGATTAACCATACTAAGCCTTATGGAAATTTTTTAGGTCTAATAAGTTATTCTTAAATAAAGAGCTGCCGCTAACAACAGTTTGTTCGGCAATCGGGCGACGATGGAAAACAAAAGTGTTATCTTTAAACAACTTTAGTTCAGAAGATCACATACAATAGTAAAAGGATAAATAACACAATATGAAAAAAGAATATTATGACACTTACGAAATGCTATATTCCGAGTATGTTTATGAAAATGATTTCAGACGTAGACGACCATTCCTTTATGACGAATATTATATCATTAGGACTATCAGGAAATCAATTGATAATGCCGACAAAAGCAATTCACTTCGCCCAGATGCAAAATATTTTTTGATAGTTAATTTTCATCACTTAATTGTTAGACCATTATTTGAACAAAGACCGTACAAAGATCGTCAAATAGAAAAAGAGTTCACGGAACTGGAAGGCGATATACAGGATGACATTGCTACAATTGTTTCCGAAACAAAGAAAGAAGCGGAAGGGGAAATTAGTGGGCATCAAATAATGCGGACAATTGATAAGGTGTGGAAGAATTTAAAAACAACAAGACTTGAACTTTGGGGATGAGCAACGGAGAAGATAAAAATACGACTATTAGCACTCAAGTTATTTCTGCATCATTGACAATGATAACAGTACTTGGGGCATTTGCTGTTTTCATAATAGAAAAAAGAGAAATTGGCTTTTGGTATTATCTGACAGCTGGATTTGCTTTTTTTTGTTTTGTAAGCAGTATTTTTTTAGGGGGAAAAGGACTAAGTGGAAAGGGAGCAAACAAAATCCCTAATCCATATTTTAATTGGCAAGCAATTACTGCATTAGTTGGCATCATTCTATTTTGTGTAAGCGTGTTTCTTGGCAAAGAAAAACCTGACGATTTAGAAAAGAAAGTTAGCGAACAGGAAAAAATTATCATTGAGTTAAAGACGAAGGACGATTTTAGAGCAAAAGAAATAATACGACTTGGTGACGACCTAAACAAGCTCATAAAGCAAATTGATGAAATGAAAAAAACTACTATACCTAACAGCACCTTGCCAAAAACTGGGCAGGCGAAGGTAAACAAATAGTAGTGCTTCTATTCAACCTTTGTTCATATGAACAAAAGTTACCCTTTAGTTTTGTGCTTTTTCTTTTTACTATTCTCATCATCCATCCCATCATTCAAGCGTTGAGCTGTTTGAGAAATATGTGCCTTGGTAACCTGCGCGTAAACTTCAGTTGTTTTGATAGAAGAATGCCCCAGCCATTTACTGACCGTTTTAATGTCCACATTTTTTTCCATTGTTATGGTTGTCGCGAATGTGTGTCTGGCCACGTGATAGGTTAGTGTCTTCTGTATTCCGGCTAATTTTCCAATCTCTTTTAAATATAGGTTTAGTTTTTGGTTGCTTATCCTTGGCAATATGTGTCCTGTTTTTATCCTGTTTTCTTCGTACTTATTATAAATATATTCTGCCGGTTTTAGTAACGGAATATGAAGTGCTTCCTTTGTTTTAAGCTGGTCAATGGTAATCCATAAATTGCCATCGCCTCCCCTGACAACGGCATTAGCCTTAAGCGACATAGAATCTGAAAAACGCAATCCGGTGTAAACAGAAAAGAAAAACATGTCCCTCACACGCATAAGAGATAAGTTATTGCCAAGCGCATGATTTTTGATGATGGCCAGTTCTTCTTCCGTAAGAAATACTTTCTTGCCCCTGATTGCCTTTATCATAAAACCCTGAAACGGATTTTTAATAATGATCTCTTTGCGTATCGCGTTATTGATAACTACCTTCAGTTTAGTCAGATACTTATTTGCCGTATTCCTGTTCATAGGACGTTTAAGAACCGGGTGCTCCCAACTAAGCAGCCAGTTCTCAAAGCGGTCTATCATGTTCCTGGAAACATTTTCCAATTGAATATCCTTTATTCTTATTCCCTTGAAAAAACTCTCCAGGTGAGATTTTAAGGCATAATAATGCGCAATGGTTGGCAAGGTGTAAACTTGTGGTTTCGATTTGGCCTCCTCGATGAATTCATCTAAAAAAACCAACAAGCTATATTGTTTCTTCTGTAAAGGCTTTCCCCGGTAACCGTCCTTCATCATCGAAGCCATCACATGAACCTTTTGCCTTTCCAGTTCGTAATATACTTCCTGCAATTTGCCCTCCGCTTCGGATAGTTTAAAATTCAGGTAGTGCAATTGCTTTGATGTTCCCTTGAAACAGCCAAGCGATTCATCCCAATCAGCCGGATCAACAGTTATGTCCATACTGAAGTCTGTCTTTGTTCTGTTGACAATAACCCGGCAGTATACAGAAAGCTGATTTTCAATATCAGCTTTTGTTTTAATCAAAAAGAACTTTACTGTATACGGCAGTTTTGCTTCCAAGTTTTTTACATTCATATCTTATCGGTTTTTTTCGTTCGTGTTCAATAGTTTCTTAAAATCACTCAAGCGATAAAAAACATCTTTGCCGCAAATGGTAGAAGATGAAATTTTATTTTCCTTTCTGAGTTCATATAACTTTGTTCTGCCAAGACCGGTCAGCTTCATAATGGTATCTTGATCCACCCAATCATCGCCGATGGTGTTTTTTTCAGTAACCCTTATGCTGAGCTGCCGGTTTATGGCATTCAAAAGAGATTCAATGGATTCCATTTTGCATTGTATTTTCATTAATTCTATTTCTTGATTCATACGAGTTTATATGTTTTAATGGTTAGAAATTAATTTAGAACACGACTATGATACTCCTATGCAGCATGCGATTGAGTGCCATTGAGATATGCATCCTTGATTGCTCTTGTAAGACTCTCCATAAACTGAACAGGCACAGCGTTGCCTATTATCTTGTGAATATCGTGCGCACTAATTCCTTCAAAAGAAAACCAATCCGGTAATCCTGCAATGGTTCTTAACTCTTCAGTTGTCGCGCTTCTTAAAGTGCCCTTGTCCATTATCTGAAAACATTCACCGGCCGTAACGGTCATCAAATAAGAATCCGGCAGCTTAACCAGTTTTTTGGATTGGCCAGCGTATATACCGTCAATGTCCGGCAACACATAGCTGATCTTTCTTTTCAACGCACCGGCTATATCCGGTTCGGGGTATGGAGGTTTTATATTGATGTCTTTTCGGACACCAATATAAATGACTCGCTCCCTTGCTTGATTCGCCCCAAAGAATAATGCGTTTAGCTTTTTGCAATCCACATTATAATCCTTCAGCACAGTTTGAAAGCGATATTTAACTTCATTGAAGATTGGTGTCATTGGCGGCATGGTCATACCAGGAACATTCTCCATCAAAAAGAACTTAGGTTTTACTTTTGCTATAAGCTCCTGGCTGTGTAAGAACAATGCATTTCTAATATCAAAGGGATTCTTTTTACCTGCAATGGAAAATCCTTGACAAGGCGCAGTCGCTGTCATAAGAAATAACTCACCTGCTTTTAATCCGGTACGCTCTAATATTTCTTCTGCTGTAAGAGCAAAAATATCCGTGTTTAAAAACTCGACTTGTTTTTCGTCTTTGAAGTTTTGTTCAAATACTTCCTGCGCTACTTTCCAGTTGTCAATTGCTAACACACCTTTGATACCTGCGTTATGCTGTCCTAAGGAGCCTACTCCGCCGCCGCAAAATAAGTCTACTGAATTTAAAATTTCTGATTTACTGTTTATCTTTTTCATGTTTATTTGGTTTAAGGGGTTTTTAAAATTTGATTTCGTTATTACTTGTTTGATCTTTGTAAGCGAGTTGATTCGCTTTGGTGAATACAATCCTTCCTGTAGGTTGACGGCATTTTTCACAGCAAACCGGATTCAAAGAGATTTCCTCAATTGGTTTATAGTTCAGTTCATTTCCGTTTTCATCCTTGACAGCAGCCATCAAAGCAGTAAGTGGAATGGCACCGTTATCCGCATAACAGAGAAGATTTTTCTTGCCGAGCGTTTCAACCCGGTAAATAGTTGAACCGTCTACACCGGTTATTTTCTCCATGCGTTCGCGCAGGTTTAGCTTTTCAACTTCTGCCTGATCTTCCGTCATAACAGGTCGTTGCCCTTGCTTAGTTCCCCAAAACTTTCTGAGAATTGAAACCTCTTTGAAAATTTCAGAGTAGCTTTTGTTGCGGATCGTATTTGTGAACACACGAAATGCCGGTGCATCCTCTTCGTGGAAAGAGCAATGTTCGCTTACCAACTTGCATTTTATAAATTTTATCATTTAGAAGTATTTAATTCCGTATATGAGAAATTTTCAGAAAAAGTTTCTGCATAAAACAACAAATAGATAATCGTTATAGACTCCCTGCAATTCTAAGCCCTTGATCTTCCAAGGGCTTTTTCTTTTACTGATTGTTTCTTTTTTGGATAAGCTCAAATACCCTATATAAATGTATGGCAATAAAAAAAAGCAAACAATCAGCATGACACAGCAACTTAAAGAACTCGTTTACGAAAGAGAAATTGAAAAATTAAGGGAAATTACCGACTATTATAAATACAGGATAGCGGCGGAACTGAAAATAATAAAGGAACTGAATGCAGAAGATATTATTCTTTCCTTAGAAAGAGTGGTTTCCACCGCCAAAAAACTTAGTGTTTCGCTTGAGGTAGGGCAGGAGCATGTAAAGAGCTCTTTCGTATGTTATCTATTGGGGATTTCAAAAACCAATCCTGTTGAAGCCGGATTAAGATTTGAATTGCCGGCAGACCTGAGAGAAATAAGTATTGAACACTCGCCCGAAGACATGTATGCCATGCGGGAAGAATTTTCAGAAGAGGACAAAAAGCTGTTTTTCGATATTTCAGTAAAGTATGCGTACAGAGACCAACTAACAGAAAACCGTTAGAAACTCCCTGTAATTCTAATAATCCTAAGCTCTTGGAAACCAGGAGCTTTTGCATTTACTCCTTATTTTACGGATAAATACAGGTGTTTTCTCCGCAGCCGTGTCGCCGGGATCTGCTATCTCTGCTTATAACTAAAACTTAAAACCCATGAAAACAGAGAAAGCAAGAGAAGTAATCATTCAGGCACTGAAAGAAAAAACAACTGTAACGGCCCATGAAATAAACACAGCCAGTAAAGGAAGCATCATTTTTGTGCAGATATATGCTGTGATGAACGCGTTCATTAAAGATGGCGCCGTTCAAATGAATGAAAGCGAAGGCAAGAAGCATTACACATTAGTTGATGCAGAAAAACTGAAAGACAATGTTGAGCCTGCGCCGGTTACAAAAACAGAACAACCGAAAGAAATTCCTGAAAACGAAGAGAAAGAAAAGAAAGAAGAAAAAGCAGAGAAAGTAACCAAACCCAAAAAGAAAGCCGGCAGGGATATGACCACCTATCAGTTCAACGGTAATACGTACAACAAAGGAAGACTGGCGCATGCGGTAATAACTCAATACGCCAAAGAGAAAAAGCCGAGCCTGAAAACTGCCTTGGAACTATTTAAAGATGAAATCGTGCCTCCTTATGGATTGATAAAAGAAATCAAGGAAGCGCGTAAACTCAGTAAGCCATACCAGCGCTTCTTTATCAAACCGGAGGAAGAAATCAAACTTCGTGATTGTGCCATCGGAGTTTCTAATCAATGGACACCGGATAGAATAGAAGCGTTAATAACGATTGCCAGAAAACAGCTTGGTTACAAGATCAAGTAATTAGCTGTTTTTTGCTATGGTAGAGAAAGGAGCTCGTTGCTGGCTCCTTTTTCTTTTTGCAAAAATTTAGCTAAAATAACGGATGGTTATATTGCCATAAGTTGTCCCGGTGTGAACCATTCGCTCTTTTTAAGATAAAAAGTTCGCGATTCTCCACCCGGAGAAATGCGGAGTATGGACTAAAAAGGGCTCTTTTTTCAGTGCGAGATTATTTTTTAATATCCACTTTTATAAATAAACACAAAAATTTGCTGCTTTAAATCACCCCTTCATTAGCAAAACTATAAAAACCATCTTCGGTAAATATGATATGATCCATTAAACGAATATCAATAATCTCTCCTGCATTCTTTACCCTTCTTGTAAGCCTTATGTCAGCCTCACTTGGATTTAAGTTGCCAGAAGGATGGTTATGAGCCAAGATGATACCACCACCGACTGCTTGGTGAATGGCCATTCTGAAAATCTCTCTTGGTTCAGCTACTGTTCCAATCAGAGAACCAATACTTACCTGGTCAATATAACGGATAGTATTTCTTCTGGTGAGACCAATTGCATAAAGATGCTCTTTATCTTTTTCAAATGGTTCAAGCGCGTTGTATATTTCTTTTAAAATATCATATACAATATCCGCCTTGGTAATTTTCATGTTCTTGTATTTTGAGTGATCTACTAACATATCGTGTTTAAACGAATGTAGCAGAACCTGTTTTCAGGAAAACAATAATTTGAAGAAATAAACATGTTATATGTTGAAATAGAATTAATATTTCAATATTCATTTAATTGATTTTTCTATCTTTAAAACCTAATAATGCCTTACACTATTTTAAAAAAATATTTTGTTTTGCTTTCTTTTTTGCTGAGTTTAAATTTAGCAAAAGCACAACTTGGCAAAGAATCTTGGAATTGGGCTTTTGGATGCACTTGTAATCTTAGTTTCAACTTTGGAAATCCTGTCATATCAATGGTGGATTCAATGTGTGCACGCGAAGGGTGTGCTTCAATAAGCGACATACTTACAGGACAATTACTTTTTTTTTCTGATGGAAGCAACGTTTGGGACAAAAATAGCCATCGAATGCCAAATGGTTATGGGATGCTCGGAGGTTATGGAACGTCAACACAAGCTGCTTTAATTGTGCCTAAACCTGGAAGTAAGAATATTTATTATCTTATTAGTTGCGATCAAGGAGGCTATTATGGAGGTACCCCTCCTTATCCCAATCAAGGTGTTCATTATTCCATAATAGATATGTCTTTAAACAATGGTTTAGGTGATGTAGTTTCAGGTTCAAAAAACATATTACTCACCCCTCCTCCAACTACAGAAAAATTAGTTGGAGTAAAGCATTGCAATGGTGAAGATTATTGGATAATTACTCACTCTTTTAATTCGAATGCCTTTAATAGTTATTTGGTAACTTCATCTGGCATTATTGCTACCCCTGTAGTTTCTAATGTTGGTACTACCCAAAATAATGTTAGTGGCAATTTTTTTGAAACAGCAGGTTACTTAAAAGCATCTCCTAATGGTAAAAAATTAGCTTGCGCTGTTTATGGCATGCAATTCTTAGAATTATTTGATTTTGATAATTCGAATGGCATCATAACTAGTCCTATAAAAATTACGGATAAACCAAAAAGCTTTTATCCATATGGCGTTTCTTTTTCTCCTGATAACTCAAAATTATTTATATCAGCAGATGATTCAATTTTTACCTATGCTTGTTCAAGTAATTTATATGAATATAATTTAAAAAATTGGGATTCCATTAGTATTGTGAGTTCAAAAATTCACATATCATTTAATGAATCTGGTGCTACTCCTTCGGGAGCCTTACAATTAGCCACCAATAATAAATTATATTTTTCCGGTGATACTTATATATCCCTTTCCGTTATAAATAATCCTAACGATACGGGAGCAAATTGTAATTATCAACTTGACGCCGCCCCAACCTTTCCTTATGGCGGTATTGATGTAGGGTTACCCAATTTTATTGATGCAAATAATTTATATACCTCTCAATTATATAAGACTGAGTTATGTGATTTTCCTAGTTATACAATTAATGCTCCTTTAGGCAGCAATTATCAATGGTTAAATGGAGATACTACCAAAAACATCTCTATTAGTACATTTGGTAATTATTGGGTCTCATACTTAAACGCAAAAGGTTGTAAGGAGGTTGACACTTTTAATATAATAAAAATCCCCCCTCCTCTTATTAGCATAATTAAAGATACTTCTGTCTGTAGCAATGCCTTATTATTTCCTATAATTATTAATGCTACTGATACAAATACATTTACTTATTTATGGAGTGATGGGTTTGCATTCCCCATTCACACTATTTCAAACCCCGGTACATATTGGATTGATTACACGCTTAACAATTTTTGTACAACTAGAGATAGTTTCAATTATTTTATAGACAGTATCCCTTCTATTAACTTAGGCAAAGATACTGGAATTTGTAGCCCCTCTTATACTTTGTTTGCAAATAGTAATGAAACTTATTTATGGAATACGGGAGCAATAAGTCCATATATTAATGCTAACACTTCAGGAAATTATTGGGTTATAGTTACAAGTCCCGAAGGTTGCAAAAATGTAGACACTATAAATATTACTTTTTATACACCTCCATCAATAAACATTTTAAAAGATAGTTTCGAGTGTGGGAATACTTTTGTACCACTCACAGTAAATGCAACTTATGCTAATACAAATAGCTATTTATGGAATAATGGATTTACTTCCCCAGTGCAAATCATTAATAATCCAGGTCATTATTGGGTAAGTTATTCTTTTAATCATGGTTGCATTTCAAAAGATAGTTTTGATCTTGCTATATATCCATATCCGGATATTGATTTAGGTCATGACACTACATTTTGTTTAGGAGATTTACCATTAAATGTATTTAATCCCAATTACGCTTATATATGGAGTAATGGAGAAACCACATCAAATATTACTGTAACCCATGCTGGAATATACTGGGTTCTTGTTAATAATCATGGATGCTTATATACAGATACACTCATTGTTAGTCCAGAATACAAACTCCTTGACTTTGTCATGCCCAATATAGTCACCCCAAACAATGATAATATTAACGATTATATTGATTTTAGTATATTTCAATTCTCATCCCTACAATTCAATGTATTTAATCGTTGGGGTCATAAAGTTTTTGAAAGCACCGACCCAACCTGTATTTGGAAACCAACGGAAGAAGATGGTGTTTATTATTATATTACTCAATACCTGATCAATTGTGGAACAGACACACAGAGCAAAAATTTAAAAGGTTTTATTACTATAATTAGATAATACTTATTGAATCTTCATTACTTTATACACTCTTACATCATTACCCATAGTAACTCGCAAAAAATAATTGCCATTATTAAAGCTAGCCATGTTGATTTCATTTTGTGATTGAAGGTTTTTTTGAAAATATAAAGTCTTTCCGCTCATATCTGTTACAATCACTTCTGTTATTTCTCCATCTTTCAAATTACTTAAAGTAAGATTTACTTTATCTTGGGTTGGGTTGGGAAAAACATTAAGTCCATGTTCTAACGATATCGATTGTGCGGTATCAACTGGAGTAGCAGCAGTTCTTTGGTTAGGAGGCGCACAATTATTGCATGGGGTTACGTATAGCTTTCTTTTTACACTATTTCCATTTTTATCATAACTATATTGTAATGTTTGTGCTTTAGTAGAAACAGTAAATATCACTATAGATATAACCATTAATATACCATATCTTTTAATTGTTTTCATTTTTATTGTTTTTGGATTTCAAAGAAATTTTAAAAAAGTGCATAATTTTTTTTGAATAAAAATTAAATGTATTAAATGAAGTATAATTAGTGTATGGGTTAAGATTAAAAGAATTGTAAAGTCGATTATAATACAATATTTTTTTGCTTTTCTTGTTAAAAATAAATACCCGGATTCTTATAAAATTATTGCGATTTGCATAATAATTTACTCCCCTGTAATATCTTTCTTTAATGCTGCTTAAAATATAATATTGCCCATTATATTTAGATAATACCTCATATAGTTTTTCAGACATAGTGTACTCTTTAACACTGATACTATCAAGTAAATTTTCCATTATTTTGACTTCTTTTTCTAAAGTTTCATAATCGTTACTTGTAATGAGTGGCAAATAATGGGGTTTAAAATACGTTAATTTATAAGATAAGTAATTATGGATAAATGTGTACCAATCTAACTCATAAAGGTGTTCAATATCAAAATTCTCTGATAGCCAAAAAGTTGGTATAGAATCGTTCAACATTTGAGGTTTAGAATAATAATTCTCATTATTAACTCTTTTTACGTCTATAATCGGTTTAATAATTACAAAAGTATCTAGGTTAGAGTAAAGTCTATGATTAAAGTCCTTTGAAGAAAATTCAGTAAATGTTGAATCCCAGTTTAACTGCCTTTTGTCTAATATAACCTTTGTTATTGTTTGCCTATTATCAATTAAATCATGATCTAATACTGTACATGAAGATATTAATACAGTACTAAGTATGACTAATATGTACAATGATTTTAAATTTATAGATTTCATTTCATTCTAAGTAATATTATCTAAAAATAAAAAAATAAAACTGTAAAGCGTCTATACTTGAATCTATGGCATCATCGGTACCAAAGGAGTAGTTATCGCCAGTAAATCCAAACGCCGATGGAATAGGTACTAAAAATGAGTTAGAAAAATCTTGAGTACTAGAATACGTTTGGGTTTTAAATAATCCTCCTATTATATTTCCTCCATAATTGGCAATTCCATTTATAGCAACAGACCTTAAATAATTTCGAGAGGCAAGACCAGGTATTGTATAAATATTTAAACCATCTTCACCCACTTCAGTATTTTTAATTCCAACCTTATCATCATCAAGAACAGATTTTAGTGTATTTGTTGTTATACTTGTTGCAAGTTGTGCAATGCTGAAGTTTTTACTAAAATTAAATTTATTTTTACCATAGTCCTGTAAAACCCCTAAAGTTGTTCTTGAAACAAATTTTAAAGCACTACCGTCTTCAGTAAACACTTTTGAAAAAGACTTCCACGGACCGCTACCTAATTTACCTGTGCTTGATCTGATTGGGTCGTCCTCAAAAGCACTTTCGGCAAATTCATCCGTAGCAATTTCACCTTCTAAAGCACTTGTGGCTCCGGAAACACCAGCTTGAACCCATTCTTCCGTACTACTACTCTTGTTAAGAACATTGGTTCCGCCGGGTCCGCCGGGTCCAATGCCTCCCAAAGCATCTACACCTATTGTTAGAGCCGCTCCTACTGCTGCTCCAGCGTATGGATTGCCTGATAAAACTCCTACAAGTGCACCAGTTCCTCCTGCAGCAAAATATTCAAGTCCAGCCTCAGTTGAAGACTTTGCGTGCATAATATGATCCCAATTTTGAGCCACATCAGCAATTCCACCAACTACAAATGCAAATATTGCTAAAAATGCTTCTGGATCTTCTCCGGAAGGGTCTATGCTTTTTAAAGGGTTGTTATTACAATAAGAATACTTATTATACGCTTGTGCATCGCCATCATCACTTAAATGATCATCGACACTTTTCATACGACCAGTTAAGGGTTCATACAAACGTCCATTCATATTAACTAAATCAAACTGAGGCAAATTTTCATGTCCGGTAAAACCTCGTATTAACCAATTTGGTGTATTATTCGGAAAAGGGTTGTTTTCATTATATTGTGCCCATGTATCTGGGTCTCTTGGTTGTCCCCAAGCATCAAAGCTTTGACGAGCATACACCGCTCCTTGATCATCTGTTAAAGTAAGTATTGAACCTAAGTGGTCGGTATATACATAATACATTTTTCCATTATCATTAGGAGACTTTACAAACATTGCACAGAGACCATCGCCACCTGTTATATAATTAATTTCAGTCGTAGCATTACTATTTGCTACAATTTGTTTTTCATAATTTAAAGAGTAATATGTAGTAGTACTTCCATTGGCAGTAGTAAGATTGGTTTCTCTTCTTTGTTGCTCCGGTCCATATATAAGACTTAATTGGTTTAAAGGTAAACTAGAATTAATATCTGTTTCTAAAATGTTATACGGCTTTTTAAATGAGTTATAATCTATGGTTTGTGTATTCAGACTTATTGAGCCGTTTGGATTACTTACAGTTAAAACCTGGTTTTGTTGTGGAGAATTATAAGTATATGTTCCTACATCTGGTTTTACTGTAATATTACCATTTGTAGCATATTGCATAGTCATAACAGCATTGCTTGGATCAGTGATAGTCCATAACCTGTTCAAATTATCATAAGTAAAGGATTCATTTAATATATTTCCTGAGTTAAAGGCATCTTTTCTGTTTTTAAGGTTACCATTTGTCTGATCAAAGGTAAACCCAAGGTTTTGTATTGTTGTTGAACCTTTATTGGCAATAAATGTAAGAGGATAACCGTAATTATCATAAGTTTTTGTTGTTGAAACACCATTTCCTAAGGTAAATTGAGTATATAGCCCCATAGGATTTACTTTATTCGATTGCCAAATAAGGTTGCCATTATCAGCCCTATTGACACTATTTAGGTATCCATTAGAAGTATAAGAACGAGTTATTGCAAAATTACCTGGATACGTAATTTTTGAAATGTTATTGTATTGATCATATTCATAAGCAGTGGAAAGCCCACCATTGGTACTTTCCGTTATTTGCGTTACACGGTTTAACGCATCATATGAATAATCAGTAGTTATAGAATTATTGGGGCCGCTCCTTGTTTGTAGCTGATTTATACCGTTGCCGGTACCGACATAAGAATAGGAATAATTATCAGTACCATTTGTCTTTTTAATTAATCGATCTAATACGTCATATGTATATGTATATTGATTGCCTTGAAAATCTGTTTGAGTATACAACAAGTCGTAAGCACTATATTCATAGGTCGTAGTTCCGGAATTTGGTTCAAAAATTGATTGTTGTCTACCATACTCATCATAAGTAATTGTCGCAAGAATGTTTGAGCTTCCTAAAGTTACTTGAGTTGGCTGATGCTGTGCATTATATGCATAATTCATTATAATACCATTATTATCAATAGCCGCACTTTTTAATCCAGAAGCATCAAACACCTCTTTATATGAATTACCATCTGGAGGAGTAATTGTTACTGTTGCATCATTATTGGTAGTACTATAAGCGTAAACATATCCTGTATTATAAGAAGTACTATAATCTGTTTTTTCTGTATTTTTAATTTGTCCAAACTCATCGTAGGTAAAAATATTAAATATAGGTTTAGGATTTCCCATTTCATAGTAGCTTGTAGATAAGGCTACATGACCTTGGGTGTCAAATGTGGTAAAGCTATAAAAAGGATTTTGAAGCCCATCTGTTTTAGTTCTAACGTTTCGCCCAAGTATATCATAGTATTTCACGGTTGTTGGCACACCTGGTTTTGTTGACGTTATCTTAAAAGGGATAGTAGGAATAGGAATTTGGCTTGGATCACCAACTACTTCACCTTGAGCAACCCAATCATAACTATAATTAGTTGTAATATTATCTGGAGTAGAACAACTAAGTTCTCGTCCAAAAGCATCATAAGTATGTTTTACAGTAAGTCCATCATAACCCATTATCGTTAGAGGCTTCCCCCATAGAGAACTATAAGTTGTTTGAATGTTTTGAGAATTCGGATTAGTAACTGTTGTAGGAAACCTTTTATAATTATCATATAAATAGGAATACTTTTTTTGTGGAAGAGATGCGGGATCATGGGTGCGCTGCGAGCGCATCACATTGCTTGGCGTACTTCACTTCCTGCTTATAACGCTGCTCTATTTTGTGTTTGATTACCGTCGAGAACATGGTGTTTTAAAAACCAATGATAGCCGATTCCCGCGAAAGGAAAGCGATTTGAACGCAAAAGAAAATATGAATAGAAAGTTTGATAAGTAAAATTTGGTAAATGTGTCAAATATGAATTTTACTCAAACTATTGTTCTTCCATGTCAATTATCTTACGTAGTTGCTTCTTGTTCAGTGCAAGTTCAGATAGAAATTCTTTAAGCACATAAATACTCTCTGCCTTCTCGGAGATTAGCTCCGTTTCAGCAACCGATATGATTATATCGGTAAGCGAGCTTTGTAACTGCAACAAGTACCCGGCTGAATCATCCGTTTCTACTTCTATAAATAATTTTTCTTTTGTTAGGTGTATCATATTAATTAGAAATAATTTGCATGAAGTGAATTATTAATTATCAGTTAGAAGTATATTTCTCGTATACCAAAGCCGTTGTTTTTTCCAACGCCCTTAACTGAAAAAGAGCATCGATGTTTTTAAAATGGCCCATGAGAAGCTCCTGTCTCAGACGGGGACTGCTAAAGTATAAGGAGCATGGATTGCACAGTAGTAGCCCACATACAGACATTGGTACATCCAGGGCCAAGAAAATATCATCATATTGATCCTCGTCTCTGCATCGAATAACTAAATCACCATAAGACGTACTGATCGCAATCATGCCATTACTAAACTCCAGCTCAAAGCTCTTCGCATCCAAATGAAAATCAAGTATGCGCCTTAGCACCATTTCAGTAGGTAGCCATTCCGAAATGATCTTTAGCGATGGCGATGTTTTTCTTTTAGTAATAAGTAACGTCTTACCTGTAAGCAAATCAGAACCGTGAAAGCTTTTAAACCTTGCAAAGCCATTTCGGCCGTCAAGCTTCAGTAGGCGCGTAAGGTTAACTTCATCAGTATAAAACTCTTTTAATGATTCAGTTGTATTCAAATAGTACAATGGCATAGAGGCGAGTATAACCAAATCCGGATTAAGGAACTTTAGTTCATTTAGACTAAAGTTGATATGGAAATGATTTACATCCTTAGTGCTTCAGTAAACTCAATTTGCTTATACTCAAGATAATCTAAGATTACAGATAAGTCAACTTGGATCCGCTGATTACAAATTCTTTATGGCAAGCAACTCGGTGCTGAAGAAGAAAGGTGGTACGAGCAACGCGAGTAACCACCTGCGAGACGGCATAGGCGGAACGCCGGCTGTCGATGCTTTAAAGACGGATGCAGCGATAAGCATCCAGCAAACGAAGTGAGCGATGCAGGGTGCTTAATATAATAAGGAGGCTAACAACTGATTGGAAACCAAGCCAAAGAGAGAGAAAATGATATTCCTGGGATACTGTTTAGTCATTTAAGTGTATCCCTGGGATACTATTTAATTGAGTTTGAAAGAATAAATAGTATCCTATAAACACTATTTAAAATGAAAAGATTTCATACCTGGTACTCACCTAACAACATCATAAAGACCATAGGTACACTTGGTGCAGACATATATGAGCGAGAAATACTTCGGGTAATTTTTATTAGTTACATGAAACAATACAGTAAAGCCAACAAGCTGCATAAAATATGTATCGAGTTAAGCTACGCCGACTTTGAAGGTGTAATGGGGCGCAAAAAATATTTTGAGTCCATCAAAGCACTGAAAGAAAGAGAAGTTATTTTATATGACTCGACCAAAGGAAGAAAAGGCCATCAGCAGGTATACATCATCACTCCAAAAATTGTCGAAGAAATAAAGGCAAAGAAATTCAGCTTAAAAGAATTATTAGAAGGAGATGAAATATGGTTATGATCCTTCCTCCAATTTACGATTCAACTCTTTGTTGGCGTCGATCAACCTTGCCGTAGAAACCTTAGCGTATACCTCTGTTGATTTAATACTTGAGTGCCCCAACATTTTAGATACTGTTTTTATTTCAAGGCCTTGTCCCAATGTGATAGTTGTTGCAAAGGTATGGCGCGCCACATGATGAGTGAGAACCTTTTTTATACCGGCTGCTTTGGCAATCTCTTTTAATATTTTATTCAACTTAGGATTTGAGTATCTCGGCAATACATAACCTGTTCTTTTCCTTTGTGCTTCATATTTCTCATAAATAGTTTCTGCTTGCTTTAGCATAGGCACCTCAAGAGGATCATCTGTTTTTATCTGTGTCAGTTTTATCCATTTTATCCCAATTTTATCCTCCTTTTTTTAGTTAATAATTTTATTTTTTAATCCTATAAACAAGTCATATGCCAATAGCGCTAACTGAAATTTTGACAATATTTTTTTATCTGTAAACTGATTTTTTTTCAGTCCAAACTATAATTTTGACAGAATTTTATACTGTTGGCATGATTGGAATATAATTTGATTTCAGGGTTTCAGTTCACTAAATGTTTAATTAAAATAAAAAATAGGAGGAACCAAACAATGAACATCGTAAAATGGAAAAGACCATTAGAAAATGGTCAAGCAAACCGTCCTGTAATGTATAACTCACCACTTTCAGGACTATTCGAAAACTTTTTCGGAGATGATTTTATAACTAATGAGTACGCTCAATTCGTACCCTCAGTAAATCTTTCGGAAGATGAAAAGCACTACCACGTAGAGCTATCCGCGCCGGGTTTTGAAAAAGGTGATTTCAAAATTGAACTTAACGAAAGAATCCTTACTGTTTCAGGTAAACATCAGACCGAAAAAGAATCAAAGGAAAAAACCTTTTCACGTAAAGAGTTTAACTACGGCTCTTTTATACGCAGTTTTTCTTTACCTGAAGAAATCGATGAGGCGGCAATTGATGCCAAATATCAAAATGGTATTTTAAATGTAACCTTACCGAAAAAGGAAGAAAGTAAGAGAATGACTAAAGAAATTAAAATTTCTTAGTACGTTTTGGTAACTAAAATTAGTGTCAAACCATTAAAAATTAAAATCATGACTCCGCTTATTTTAAGTTCGTTTACTATACCCGCAGTCACAGTTTTTGTTTTAATAGCTTTGCTTATTCAGGAAAGGGATTATCTTTTTCCAAGAAAAACAAACACTAATATGGAAGTAAATACGAACATGGAACAACAACAAAACCAAGCAACTAATCGCCGTGAAAGGCTTATGCAAGGAAAAAGATACCCTGACGATTTCTTAGATTTGTCAGGAGGAACTTTGGGCATATAAAGATTGCGAGGTTGGTTAAGTAGCAAAAAGGGGATACGCAAGTATTCCCTTTTTTTTATAAGTTTCACAATATAGTGTGGAAAAATAGGGTTAAGCAATATTCTTAATACCCGCAGTTTTGATTTTGATAAAGCCTCGGAAGGTTCGGGTTGGAAAAAGGAATTGAAAACAACTCATAAATCAGAAACAGAAGAATACGGAATTTCATCTGAATAAGTAAAGAAAAATATAAGAAGGCATCACGCTATAAAAAATCATGCCAGCAGAAAAGTAATTGATAATTAAGGTTTTAATAAAAAAATGAGAATGCTTATAAATTGAGCCTGTTGATTTTTTACTTTTGTAAATGAATGGATACGATTGTAGACAAACTTGAACTGCCTTATGTAAGTATAATCTATGAAGAACCAATTGTTTATTATACTTATAAAGAAGGAGTAGAATTGGGATTTCCTGAAATTCGTGAATTGATTGCCTGTGCCGAAAAATTAAGCGGACATAAGCCTTACGTAACTTTTGCTGATGCTCGGGCAAAAATGAATATAACCAATGAAGGAAAACGTGTTGTATCAGATCTAAAGAACATGCCTCTTTTTAGGGGGACTGCTGCATTAGTGGATAATAACATATATAAATACGCGGCAAACCTTCTTAGTTATTTTAATAATCCTAAATACCCTTTTCAAGCGTTTACTTCGAAAGACGAGGCTGTTAACTGGCTGTTAACGTTACCCCTTGATTAGATAAAAGTCGAAAATACCTGTAATCATATATTCCTATGAATATTGTAATTTAGCTTAACAATATTCATGCAACCTTTTAAAATCATAGAAGTAGAGAACAATACTGATAAAGCCATTGGTACAGTTATCCTGCCTGATAATTCATTGGTAATGAGTATTCAGTTTGGAACATCGGTGTATGAAATCGTTGACGGTAAAAAAGTAATTCTTCCTCAAATAGCTTTATGTGGGCAACTTACCCAGAAAAAAGAATATGTACGCGAAGCCGGCAGCAAAACAGTATTGATAAAATTTCAGCCCTGGGCAGCCGGATGGTTCTTAAACGACCTGCACGCGCTTACAGATAAGAATATCAATTGCGTTGATTTTTTAAAAAACGCCGAACAATTTTCTTTCGACATCAATCAAAAAATAAATGTAGAAGCTCTGTTAAGCAAATTCTTCAACCAGAAAGTAATTGATAAATCTATCCTGCAATCTTTTTCTATCATCAACGAAACAAACGGACAAATTAAAGTAGACGATTTAGCCTATAAGGTAAACAATAGCAAACGCAATTTTGAACGCAAGTTTAAAGATGCTACCGGACTTACACCCAAAGAATTTATGCAGAATACCCGTTTCAAGCATTCTGTAAACCAATTAAAATCTTCTGATGATTTATCGGGTATTACTTACGATTGCGGCTATTACGACCAATCACATTTCATTCATCACTTTAAGGAAGTTACGGGCGTTAGCCCCGAGAATTATTCCAAGCACATCGAACCGATAGAAAATTGGTCGCAGGCTACCAAGTTGTATAAATAGTTGTCGCATTTTTACAATCAGGTCAGTTTTACCATGCGGACCTTTGTAAAAAAAATAAAATGAAAACAAAAATCGCAACAGCACTTGCAGTATCTGGGCTCATGTTTGGTACAATTAAAGCTCAAACATTTAATACACAGGAAATTTCCATTCATTATGAAGTATACGGAAATCCGACTAACCCTCCTGTTCTCCTAATATCCGGTTTAGGCGGCGTAGGCGCAAGTTGGGGTCCTCAAATAAAAAAATTCGCAGAAAAGTATTATGTAATACTGCCTGACCAACGTGGCACAGGGCAAACTACCCATGCCAAAGATGGTTACACAACACAGCAGCTTGCCGCCGATATGGCTTCACTTGTTGAACATCTTGCCTTAGGGCCAGTACACGTTGTTGGTTCGTCAACAGGCGGTGCCATTGCGCAGTACATGGCTTTAAACCATCCAAATACAGTTCGCTCGCTTACCATTTCTTCTTCTTTTGCTCGCTTCGATGCATTTGTAAAACGTGAGTTTGAAATAAGGCGCAAAATGGTTGCCGAATGGGATAAGCATACCGTACTCTCGGCAAATGCGCTCTTTCTTTTTTCATCTACATATACCCGCGAGCATCCGGAAAAGGTAGCCGCATGGATAGAAAAAGCCTCGGCACATCCTGACAAACCTGAAGATAAAGAAATCAGTTTAAAGCGTATCGATATGGTAGCAGCACATGACGCATTTTCGAGACTTGGCGAAATTAAAAAGCCTACACTTGTTATTTGCGGAGACCATAATTTGTGTACCACGCTGGCTCTTTCAGAAGAAATTGCTAATGCTATAACCAATTCCAAATTAGCTATTATAAAAGATGCAGGTGAGTTAATAGAGCTTGAAAGAGAAGAAGAGTATTTTGATATAGTTAGTACTTTTATCGATTCCAAATAACTATATGGAAACATGGCATGATTTTTTTGTGGCGGTGGCGGGAGCCGCCGCTGCTTTAACAGGTTTAATATTTGTAGGTGTATCGCTTAGCCTGAGCAAGATAATTAATACAAAGCTCCCCGACAGGGCTTCGGAAGCTTTGATCCTTTTAATGGCAGTGCTCATTGTTTCCTGCTTATGCCTGGCACCACAATCATCAACCTTGTTAGGAACAGAGATTTTAGTGCTGGGAACTCTTGCTTGGTTTATTCTACTTAGGTTAGACTTATCTATTTTGCATGCTACGGATAAAGAATACAAACGTCATTACATGCGTATGATTTTACTTACCCAGTTAGCTACCTTATCATACGTTATCTCCGGTATTGTTACTTTAGTTTGCGGGGAAGAAGGCGCTTATTGGCTTATCCCTGCTGTAGTACTCTCATTTGGAAAAGCGGTGTTGGATGCTTGGGTAATATTAGTGGAGATACATCGGTAAACTCTGACTCTTTCAAGACTGTATAATTTTTCCTTGAAGAAGATATGCAGAAGCTATCAGAACAGCTTAGTTAAATGAAAATAAAGTAACTCAATAAGCTGTTTAACTTCTGTTCAAATGAACTAATGTTGTGCTTAACATATTCAAGAATAAAATAAATAAAAGCCCTTTAGAGTTTAGATCTTAGTTCAATTAACTTTTTTTATTTGAACCTCCCAACAAAGTAACTTTGGACTTTGTAGCAAAGTTGTTTAAAGGTTTTGTGCAGAACTTTGTAGCATAAATTTTAAAGACAATGGAAAACAAAAAAGCATATGTAATAACCGGACCAACTTCGGGCATTGGTTATGAAACAGCGTTAGAACTTGCCAAACACGGTACAGTTATATTAGTAGGGCGTAGCAAAGAGAAACTACAACAGGTAGAGAAAACAATACAACAAGCAGGGCAAAATGCAGTATCGATAGTGTGCGATATTTCAGATATGACAAGTGTGAAACATGCAGCACAAAAAATTATCGATCTTAAACTTCCCTTGGCAGGCTTATTGAACAATGCGGGCATTATGCCCCAAAAGGCAACAAAGAGTGCTCAGGGATGGGACATGACCTTTGCTACAAATCACCTTGGCACATTTGCATTAACAGAAGCTCTGGCTCCGTATCTTTCTGAAAGCGCAAACGTAGTAAATATCGCTTCTGCTATCGAAGACCCTGAACGTAAACCTGCTAAAATTATGGGCATGAAAGGGGGCCAATACATCTCTGCAGAAGCAAGTGCAAGAGGTGAGTGGAAAAAAGGAGGAACCAAATTAGCGGGTATAGATGCTTACGCCACTTCAAAACAATGTGTTCTTGCTTCTACTTTGGCTTTTTCAAGAGAAAATGAAAGATTGCGTTTTATTGCCGTAGAACCGGGAATAACTGCCGGCACTGGTCTTGGTGCTGGTGATACACCTGCATTTCTTCGTGCAATTTTTGGCTTCATTTTCAGATACATGCCCCCTTTTTCCAAATACAGTAGTACTCCTAAAAAGTCGGCAATAGTCATCACTAAAATTTTGACTGATACATCAAATAAAACAGGTATTTATTTTGATGAGAAAGGTCAACCAATGAGAGGTTCAGAACTTGCCCACGATATAAAATTTCAAGACCGTGTTGTTTCAGAAACCCACGCTTTGTTGGCAAAGTATAAAATTAAATTAGTAGCTGCAAATGAAAGATAACACAGAGCATATGCATTATGTAGGGAAAGAGATTTCACCTGAACAGTTTATTCCTGAACATACATTGGCCTATGTTATAAAAGGTATCATGAATGTTTATGATGGCAATAAGTTAATATCCTTACATGCCGGCGATTGTTATATTGCACGAAAGAATAGATTAGCTCGCTACAACAAAGAAAAAGTGAATAATGAACTGGAGAAAGTATTTGTGTTTTTTGATGAAGCTTTCTTAAAAAGATTTCAGGAAAGACACAAGCCCGCTATTACAAAATTCAAATCTAACGAAACACTTGCGCAGGTAAAGAAAAGTGATTTGCTTCCTAACTACATCCAATCCTTACTACCCTACTATAACCATGGAAAAATAAAAGAGGCTTTTGCCGATGTAAAACGTGAAGAGTTGTTGATTATCTTACTACAAAAACAACCTGAGCTGGCAGGCTTGCTTTTTGATTACGGCATTCCTCAAAAAATAAACATAGAAGAGTTTATGAACTGTAATTTCAAGTTCAATGTAAGTATCGAACGCTTTGCATACCTTACCGGGCGTAGCATCTCCTCTTTTAAACGCGATTTCAAAACAACATTTAATGAAACGCCTAATCATTGGCTAATGCAAAAGCGTTTGCAGGAGGCTCACTTTCTAATTGAGAAGAAAAAGAAAAAATCATCTGAAATTTATCTTGAATTAGGCTTCGAAGATTTATCTCATTTTTCCTTTGCCTTTAAAAAGCAGTTTGGCTATGCACCCTCTGATTTGAAGAAGTAACAACCTATTACTTTTTACGTGTAAAGATTTTTCAAAGCGCATCATTCACTTTTATGCACTTGTCAATAAAACCTCGTTTCGATTACAACAATTCTCAATTAGGCTACATTTAATAACCATCTTCGTTCGAACTTTGTCATGAATTTAAAACACAAAAACATGAAAAGAGAATTAGGAAAAAATGGCCCAATGATCTCAGCTATAGGTTTAGGATGTATGGGGATGTCTGGTGCATACGGACAAAGTGATGAAAAAGAATCCATCGCTACAATTGAAAGAGCCCTTGAACTTGGGCATGATTTTTTAGATACTGCTGATTTCTATCTTTCGGGACATAACGAAATGCTTATTGGGCAAGCTATTAAAGGTAAAAGAGATAAAGCCTTTCTCTCTGTTAAAACCGGAATGATGGCTTCTCCAATGGGTTATGGAGCTGTAAATGGCCACCCCGATTATATTCGCCATGCTGTAATGCACAGCTTACAACGCCTCAAAACGGATTACATTGATTTGTATACCATTGCAAGAATAGATCCAAATGTACCTGTCGAAGAAACGGTTGGCGCATTAGCCGAACTGGTTGCTAAAGGTGTCGTTAAATATATTGGTCTCTCTGAAGCATCTGTTCAAAGTATTCGTAAAGCTGCCTCTACTCATGCCATTACCGCTCTTCAGATTGAATATTCTCTTTGGACGCGTGATATTGAAGCAGAAGTCCTGCCAACAGTTCGTGAATTAGGCATTGGCATTGTAGCATACTCTCCATTAAGCAGAGGCTTCCTGAGCGGAGAACTTAAAAAACCCGAAGACATTAAAGACAACCGTGCTCACATGCCACGTTTTCAGGGCGATAATTTTTATAGGAATCTTGAGCTGGTAGAAAAAATAAAAACGTTAGCTGTACAAAAAAAATGTAGCCCTTCTCAATTGGCGATTGCTTGGGTATTGGCACAGGGCGAAGATATTATTACAATACCGGGCACGAAGCGTATAAAATATCTTGAAGAAAATTTTGCTTCAGAAAAGGTAAAACTCACTCAAGAAGATTTACAAAGCATTAATGCCATTATGCCTTTTGGAATTGCGTCAGGAACTCGTTATCCTGAAAAGTTTATGGGTATTCTGAACAAGTAGCCAATTTCTTGTTAAGAATAAAATGAATAAATTTATTGAATGAAAAAGGAAGAAAATATTCCGCATAAGTTTGAATCCCTATCTGAAATGCATCGGTTGCTGGGGCTTCCAAAGCCTTTGCATCCTTTGATTAGTTTGGTAGAAAACAAAGACAATAAAATAGATGTAACTAAACTACCCACATCTTTCGTCCATTGCTTCTATAAAATTTCGCTTAAAACTAATTTAACTGGCAAAATAAAATACGGTCAGGGTTACTATGATTTCGAGGAAGGAGGATTGTTGTTTAAGGCCCCTAATCAGGTGAGCGCAAATGCTGAAATCAGCCAGGATCATTCAGGATTTACAGTACTATTTCATCCCGATTTTTTAGCCGGCTATCCATTAGCAAAAAAAATAAAGAAATATGGTTTCTTTTCATATTCGGTAAATGAAGCATTGCATCTTTCAGACAAAGAAAAGACAACCATCATTTCTGTATTTAAAAATATGGAAGAAGAGTTAAACCGCACCATAGATGATTTTAGTCAGGATGTTGTTATTTCTCAAATAGAGTTATTATTGAATTACAGTAATCGCTTCTACAAACGCCAGTTCATTACAAGAAAAGCCATCAATAATGATTTGCTGTCAAAGATGGAAGAGATTTTGGATGATTATTTTAATAACGAAAAATCAATAAAAGAAGGGATACCCACCGTACATTTTTTGGCAGATAAACTAAATCTAACTCCGAGTTATTTAAGCGATATGCTACGTTCCTTAACAGGCCAAAACACTCAGCATCATATACACAATAAACTAATTGAAAAAGCTAAAGAAAGATTATCTACTACTAATCTAACCGTTGCAGAAATTGCGTACGAATTGGGTTTCGAGCATTCACAAAGCTTTTCCAAATTATTTAAAAGCAAAACAAATCAAAGTCCTATAGAGTTTAGAAGTTCTTTCAATTAAAAACTCGATTGCTAGCGAAAAAGCCTTAAGAGCAAGCGACAAATACAAAAACATATCTTTGTATTAAGGTGATGCCTAAAAAGAATAATCACATACCTGTAAATTCAATGGCCGACAATTTCAGCCGGGGTATTTCTATTGATAAAATCAACATTAAAAAATCTGATTTTAAAACAGCACAGCAATACGAAGAATCAAAACAATCACATCGGGATGAAGGACACACTTTTCACATACTTAAAAAAGGGAGTGTTGTTATTGAAATTGATTTTCAAAAGTATAAAATCAAAGCCCCGGCTGTTGTTTATATGCACCCAAATCAAGTGCATCGTATTTTAGATTTTAAAGATATTACTGTTTGCTCTCTTGCAATCACAAATGAAAATCTAAATCCTGAATATCTTACATTTTTAGAAGACATTGTACCTGCAAAGCCATTAGCTCTGACAAAAAATACTTTCACAAATATTTTTGAAACCTTTTCACTGTGTTTAAATTTTTCCAAGCAAAAAGAAAACAAATTATACCACTCGCTTTTAAAAGAAAGTTGCAATACTTTAGTAGCATTAATTACTTCAACCTTTTTAAATCAACATAAATCTTCCAGTAAGCTTTCAAGAGCCGAGTTAATTTCTAAATCATTTAAACAATTATTAGAAAAAAATTATCGTACTATTAAACGACCTTCTGAGTACGCAAAACAGTTAAACATTTCTACTCATTATTTAAATGAAAGCATTAAAAGCACAACAGGTTTATCTGTTTCGCAACACATTCAAGCCAGAATTATATTAGAGGCTAAACGTTTGCTTCATCATACTCATAAATCGGTTAAAGAAATAGCTTTTGAATTGGGCTATGAGGACTATCCTTATTTTTCAAGGGTTTTTACCAAGGCTACAGGTATGTCTGCATTGACTTTCCGAAACAAAAGGCACGATTAGTCCAATACTTGCCCCCATTCGTTATTTACTGTTGCTCAATTACTTCCCAATTTTGCCTCGTAAAATTAAATGAGTAAAAAATGGAACAAGATAAAAAGGTACTTGTATCGGGTGCAAGTTTTGCAGGATTAACAACTGCATATTGGATGAATAAAATGGGTTACAAAGTAACCGTTGTAGAAATTGGAAACCACCTCAAAATGGGCGGTACGCCTGTAGATATTAAAGACAGTACAATTGACATTGTAAAACGAATGGGGCTTTTTGAACAAATTAAAGCCAATAGAGTGGGCCCTGAAAAGTGGGAATTCAAAAATTCCAATGATGTTACGGAACATATGGTGGCACTGGAAAAATTACCGGATAATGAGTTTGAAATAGAAAGAGACTTGTTACTCAATATGCTTTTTGATCTTATAAAAAATGATGTACAATTTGTCTTCAACAACAGTATTGTAGCATTAAACGAAACAAAAGACAATATTGAAGTTACTTTTAAAAACGGCTCACAACAGGTTTATGATTTAGTATTTGGTTGCGATGGCATACATTCTTCCGTGCGAAGAATTTGGTTTGGAAACGAAGCTGAATACGTTCGTTTTTTAGGACAGTATTTTGCCATTGCTATTACAAATAAGTTACTGGTTGAACAAGGTGCCTATCAGCTTTATGCAGAGCCTAATAAAGGTATTGCTCTTTATGCATACAATAATAAAACCGATATCATTTTTACCTTCCGACCAAAGGAAAAAATTGATTACGATTTTCGAAACCAGGAACAACATAAAAAAATAATTTCAGAGCAATTTGAAAGTACAAGTTGGCGAAGTGAAGAACTATTAAATGAACTACTGCACGCTAAATCTTTTTACTTCGATAAATTTTGTCAGGTAAAAATGCCGCTGTGGACAAAAGGTCGTGTAGCTTTGGTAGGCGACGCAGCTTATTGTGCTTCGCCAGCGGCAGGTATGGGAGGTTCATTAGCCATAATAGGTGCAACCGCGTTAGCAGACGCTTTTGAAAAACACAACGGAAATTTTGAATTGGCTTTTGAAGAATACAATAAAGGCTTACGACCTTTCATAGAAGAAATACAAGCAGGCGCAGTGCAAATGTTAGAGAAGCTCCTTCCGCGTACCGAAGAAGAAGTAAAGTGGAGAAATAAGCATGGATTCGAGTTTTAATGAAATGATAACAAGAACTATGATAAAAGAAACTTCAATTAATTATCTTTACATCTTTAATGATAACCTTTTAAATTAAAGATAATGAATAACACAAATAACACTTTGAAGAAAATTGCGCTTGATGGATGGAATACTCAAATAACAAGGGCAAACAAATTGATAGACGGCTTAACGGACGAACAACTTTTGCATGAAGTGGCGCCAAGCAGGAATAGCGGCTTGTATTTACTCGGCCATCTAACGGCTGTACACGATGCTATGTTGCCGTTGATGGATTTATGTGAAAAGCTACATCCTGAAATGGAAGAAGTATTTATTAAAAATCCTGATAAATCCTCCCTTCAAAAACCAAGTGCAAAACAGGTAAGAGAAAACTGGCATCAAGTAAATACACATCTTACTCAAAAGATGGAGGCGTTAAGCGGAGAACAGTTGCTGGACAAACACAACTCTGTTTCTGCCGAGGATTTTGAGAAAGAGCCTCACCGTAATAAGCTAAATATTATCATAGGCAGAACCGGTCACCTGGCATACCACTTGGGGCAAATGGCTTTCTTAAAGAAGTAGTTAACCTGCAAAAGTATTTCTGTTTTAAGAAAGAATTTTCCTTCGATAGTTTGCAGGAGTTTCCCCTACTTTTGATTTGAAAAGTCTATTAAATGCTGCTTCAGATTGATAGCCAACCTTACTTGCTATCTCACTGATATTTTCTTTGCTTGTCGATAAAATTTCTTTCGATTTTAAAATGCGCCAGTTGGTCAAATAACTTAATGGAGTTTCGCCTACTAATCTTTTAAATTCTCTGCAATACAACGAGCGGGACATACCAGCGGCAACAGCTAATTGATGTAATGTCCAGTCTTTTTCAGGAGATTGATGTATAGATTTTAAAGAATTACTAATTCTGTTATCCTTTAATGCCATAAGAAAACCCGCTTTTATATCTACCTGTTCTATATAAGCACGAATAATTAATACAAAAAGAATATCAACCAAGCGTCCTAAAATTAATTTACTTCCTATTTTTTCAGCACTTATCTCTTCATTCATTAATACTGCGGCCTGCTCCAGCCACAAGTTTAATTCTTGAGTGGTATTTATATGTATCACTTTAGGCAGCGACTTAATAAAAGGATGTTGTACAGACGGAGTAAACTCAAAATGCCCACCCATTAATATAGTCTCTTCATCTTTCCCTTGAAATAAAGGCTTTCCACTGTGAAAAGCTTTGCCGAATTGCGAAGCCGGCACACAAGTAGTATTCGATTTGCCTGAAATAAGATGTTTAGAACCATGAGGGATACAAACAAAATCGCCCACATTCATTTTTATAACCTTCTCACCAGGTACCCTCAAATAACAAGTGCCTTTTAAAAGCCTCCAAAACTGTGAGCGTGAATCTTGCTCTATTTCTATACCCCAAGATGATACAGAAAATTGCAGTTTTGGATAAACAACTGTTTTCAATTTGGCACTCTCTAAAACACCACTTAATGCATCCATAGCTTAAATATATACGATTGAGCAAATATATTGGACTTATTGATACCGATAACGCAAGTGAAGCAATTATTTTTGTAGCAGTATAATTATAATACATACAAATATGAAAACACAAGATGTAGCCAACCTATATTATGAGTTGATGCAAAAAAACAAAAGAGAACAAATATATGGTGAGCTTTATTCAAAAGACATAGTATGTAGAGAGCCCGAACATGCTATTGCTATGAATATTCCTACCATTACGAAAGGGTTAGATGCTGTAAAAGCTAAAAGCCAAGCACGAGCTGAAATAATAGAGCAAGTTCATAACGAGCATTGCAGTAAGCCTGTAGTAGGCGGTAATTTTTTTAGTGTGGCGTTGGGTAGAGACTTGACGTTGAAGGGAAAACCCCGTATGAGTGTAGAAGAAATTGCTGTTTTCGAAGTAAAAGAAGGTAAGATAATTTCAGAGCAATTCTTTTATTAATACAATTAGCATTTCATATCTCTTTGTCAAACAATCTAAGTTTGAACTAAACAAATAATCTTGCGTCAATATTAATTTAATCAAAAGCATATAAAAAATGAACGAAAGCATATTAATAACCGGAGCAAATACCGGACTCGGGCAAGAGGCTGCCAGACAGTTGGCATTGAAAAAAGAAACAAAAAAAGTAATTCTCTTTTGCAGAAATCAAGCGAAAGCCGAGGTAGCAAAAAAAGAACTTGAGGAGAAAACGGGAAAAAAGATTTTTGAAATTATTATTGGAGATGTTTCAGATGTAAATTCTGTAAGAAAAGCAGTAGAAAAAATAAAGGAACCTATTGATGCCGTAATTTTAAATGCAGGTGGAATGGTTGGAAAAACAGCTGCAAAAATTACACCTTCCGGTATGAATGAATTAGCTGCTACCAATATTTTAGGCCATGTAGTTTTAGTGGAAGAATTAATAAAGCACGATAAGTTAAAAAAAGCAGTACTATTTGTAAGTGCTGAAGCTGTACCGGGAGTGAAGTCGCTTGGAATGAAACCGGTTGCAATGAAGACTTCTTCCGTAGATGAGTTTGCTGCTGTTCTTGACGGATCATATTTTGGTAATAAGTTTGATGTAACACAAGCGTACGGCTACGTTAAATATGTTGGAACTATGTGGGCGTTATCTATGGCAAGAAAACATCCTGACATCAAATTTATTGTTGTGAGTCCGGGCAACACAACCGGAACTAATGCGCCTGACAGTTTACCTGCGCCAATGAGATTTATGTTGAAGAATTTTATGATGCCTATTGTATTTCCGTTGATGGGAGAAATGGTGCATAAGATTGAAGTAGGTGTAAAACGCTTTGTAGATGGCATTTCAGATGAGCGATATAAAAGCGGTGTTTTTTATGCAAGTAAAGAAGGTAAGTTATCAGGAGATATGGTTGACCAGAGCACTTTTTTTACTGCTTTGAAAAATACTACATTTCAAGATAACGCCGATAAAGCAATTCACCGTTTTATAAAACTTAATGCGTAAAACAATCTATGGCCTCGGGCAGAAATGCTGTGCATCAATTAAAGTTCTAGGTTTTAATTGATGAATGTGGCTAAAACCACTCGGGGCCTCCTTTTAAAACCAAAATAAATTATTACCACATGAAAACAATACTGGCATCAATTCTTTTATTATTTATAGTACAGCATAAAACATTAGCGCAAGAAATAGCAAGCCCTAAAATGACTGCGGAAGGAAAGAATATAAAAATTACTTATGGTCAGCCCTCTAAATGCGGAAGAGTAGTATTTGGAGATTTAGTGCCGTATGGTGAAGTATGGATAACAGGGACAAACGAAGCAACCGAGATTACTTTTTCTAAAAACGTTATGATTGATAAAAATGAAATTAAAGCGGGTACTTATACCCTTTGTACTATTCCTCTAAAAGACAAGTGGCTTATTATTTTAAATTCAAAATTAAATCGAGGAGATGAAGTGGTAACAGAAGTAGCCGTCAGAAAAAGTAATATGCAAGAAAAATTAATTTTTTCATTTAAAGATAATACGACGGGTACTATTCTAACCATTGCCTGGGATGATGTAGAAGTTGAACTACCTATTACATATAAGTAATTAAATATAGTGCTCCATACCACTCAAAGCCCACTTTTTAGGTGTCAGGGGTTATAGTTGTTTATTACCTATGTAACGGCTTAAACAACATTAGTTTATTTAAACAAAGGTTCACGAAATCTATTATTCCTCCTTGTTCTTATCAATAAGGCTAACCATATTTTTATTGAATGAAGAAAGTTTGCTATCTAATGCGGCAAAAAAATCTAAATCAGCATCTTCTACTTCAACGATTGCTTTTTGTAAAACTGTTCTACCGTTGTTTGTCAGCCGAATTGTTTTTGCTCTTGTGTCTGTTTCGTGCCCTTGACGGGTTATAAACCCTTTTTCTTCTAATGTTCGTAATACTTTTGATACCATCATTCGGTCGGCATTACTTTGATTGGCAATATCAACCTGTGTTACCTTACTATTGGTTTTTGATAGCCAGCCTAATGCTGCCAATAACACAAATTGCGTATGTGTTAAATCCAACGGATCTAAAACACGTTTTAGTTTGCGTTGCCAAAGCATAGTTACTTGACCAAGTAAATAACCGGGGCTATCGTTCGGAGCTTTAAAATGAAATCCAATTTCTTTAGGCATAATGATGCTGAAGCATTTGTGATGAGATTAGTTCAAAATCGTGTTTGTTGATTTCCAAAACTCCAAAACGAAATGGGTAACCCCAACTTTTTTTATTTGGAATGAATTGTAAATCATTTATCAAAGGTAAAATAGAAATGTCTTTATGAATGAAAAATTCGATCTTGCTTCTAAACGGACAAAAGTCTGCTGTCATTTGAAATGGATAAACTTCTTCGTCCTTTATTTTTCCGATCGCTGTAAACTCTTGGCACTTATCAAGCTTGCCCATTGTTTGCTTACTGGAATAGTAAATTATAAAATCGTCCTTTCGCATTCTTTTTAATGGAGCAGCCTTTCCATGGCAAGCTTGAGCAAATTCTCCAGTAATTCCTCTTTGTACATGGTCCTTTGAAGCCACGATCACCCAATATTTTGTTTCTCGTTCCATAACCAATGGTTATTTTGCTTCTAAAAAGGTAAGCTTATAACCGTCAAGATCTTTCACGTGGAATGCTTTACCGAAAGGTGTTTCAATAATCGGCCCCGTAGTAGTTACTCCATTCCCAATGAATTTTTCTTTCAGCCCGTCTACGTTTTCAGTTACAGCAAACCAAACCGCCACACCCAACCCTAATTCTTTTCCTTCAATTGGCTCAAGTGGTGTACGGATAGCAAAACTACCCTGCCCTTGATTATATTTAAAGATGCAGGCTTGTGGGTTAGTGTTGTCAATTTCAAACCCAAGTTTTTTTGTGTAGAAATCTTTCGATGCTTCTAAATTTATCACTTGTAGTGATACAAACGTTAGTTGTTTCATTTTATAAAAATTAATTGTTGTCGCAAATATAGTATGTATGACAACAATATCAAAATAAATTGTTTTACCTCAAACAAAATTCTACTATCCTACACAACAATCTACCTTATGAAGCAAATTTTGCTCTTGATTTTTTTATGGTATCAATGTTTGCTTTGGCCCATTTTGCCAAACCATTAATATGAGGTAAAAGAGTTTTACCCAGTTTGGTGATTTCATATTCTACTCTTGGTGGAACCTCGGGGTAAATGGTGCGTTTAACCAATCCGTCGGCTTCAAGCGTACGTAGGGTTACAGTAAGCATCTTCTGAGATACATCCCCAATTAATTTATTCAGTTCATTGAAGCGTAGCTTTTCATTTTCACCTAAGGTCCCTATAACAAGTATCGACCATTTGTCTCCGATTCTATCCAAAACTGTTCTTACAGGACAATTTTCCATGTCCTCAGTAATTTTTTTTAAATTATTTTTCTCCATAACTCATTGATAATAAACGATACTAACTTTCAAGTAACCATGGCACTAAAAAGTACCTTCTTGTTTTTCATTACAAACTAATAGAACTTTACGCACCAAAAGTACATTAGTTACTTTTAGTAAGCAACATTAATCTTAAAAAACAAAAACCATGAACAAAATTTTAGTAACAGGAGCAAGCGGACATTTAGGCGAAGCAGTCGCTAATTTTCTTTTAAAGAAAACAAGTGTAAATAATATTGCCGTCTTAGTAAGAGATAGCGAAAGCGATAAGGCAAAAACATTTAAAGCAAAAGGTATCGAAGTGCGTAAAGGCGATTATAATGATTACAACTCATTAGTAAACGCATTTAAAGGCATTGATAAATTATATTTCGTGTCGGGTAACGATATTGTAAATAGAAATAAACAGCAAGAAAATGTTGTGAAAGCGTCAAAAGAAGCCGGTGTAAAACATGTGCTTTACACAAGTATTCCAAGAAAAAAGGACTCTAATTTATCGCCTATAGCCTTGGTAGCTGAATCGCATATTAAGACGGAAAATTGGTTGAAAGAATCCGGGCTAACATATACTTTATTGAAACATAATATCTACATGGATATGCTTCCTATATTTTTAGGAGAGAAATTATTAGAAACCGGCGTTGCTTATTTCCCGGCTGGTGATGGCAAAGTAGGGTTTGCTTTGCGCAATGATATGGCTGAAGCAGCAGCAGCGATACTTACCAGCGAAGGACATGAAAATAAAAGCTACGATATAACAAATAATAGAGCTGTTTCTTTTTTAGAGATAGCAGCTGCTATTTCAAAAGCATCTGGTAAAACAATAAATTACGTATCTCCTGCCCAAGAAGAATTTATTAAAACACTTTCTTCTGCCGGAGTTCCAATGGAATATGTAGGAATGTTTGCCGGATTTGGAGAAGTTTTTAAACAAGGAGAATTAGATCAAACAAATAATTTACTTGAAACTTTAATTGATAGAAAACCAACAAGCGTTACTGAATTTTTAACGCAGGTATATTCTAATAAAAATTAGAGTTGCTTTGTCAATTATCTTACTTATAGCTTAACAGAAAGAGTGTTCTATGGAACACTCTTTCTGTTAAATTCTATTATCTATCCTTTAAGAGAAGCCATATCAATTACAAAGCGGTAGCGTACATCACTCTTCAACATGCGCTCGTATGCCTTGTTTATATCCTGCATTTTAATTAGTTCTATTTCTGATACAATATTATGTTTGCCGCAAAAATCAAGCATTTCCTGTGTTTCAGCAATACCGCCAATAACAGAACCGGCAACAGACTTTCTTCCCAATATCATAGGTACAGTATTTAAAATTGGTTCAAGTCCACCCAAATAACCAACCAAAACTAAAGTGCCACTTATATTTAACGTAGTAACGTAAGGGTTTACATCGTGCACATACGGAACTGTATCAATAATCAAATCAAATTTTCCTTTTACGGAAACCATTTCATTTTCATCAGTTGAAATAATAACAGCATCTGCCCCTAAATCTAACGCATCTTTTTCTTTAGACTTTGTTCTTGAAAATAATGTAACATGTGCGCCTAAACCTTTTGCCAATTTTATAGCCATGTGCCCTAAACCGCCCAAACCTACAACAGCTACTTTACTTCCTTTACCAACTTTCCAGTGTTTCAAAGGAGACCAAGTTGTTATACCTGCGCAAAGCAAAGGTGCGGTTGCTTCCAAGTTAAGATTGGCAGGTACTTTTAAAACAAAGTGTTCATCAACAATTACTTTTTCTGAATAGCCGCCAAACGTATGTGTGTTAAGATGTTTGTCTTTGCCGTTGTATGTTCCAGTAAAGCCGTTTAGACAATATTGTTCCAAATCTTTTTTACAACTATCACAAGTTCTGCAAGAATCTACCAGGCAGCCTACTGCCGCTAAATCTCCGGCTTTAAACTTTTTTACTGCGCTACCAACTTTAGTTACACGTCCCACGATTTCATGACCGGGCACTGCAGGATAAATGCTTCCTCCCCAATCGTTACGAGCAGTGTGCAAATCGGAGTGGCAAACACCGCAATACAAAATATCTATTTCTACATCCGTTGCAGTAACCTCTCTACGTTGAATGATCATCTGAGTTAAATCGACATCTGCAGCCGCTGCTCCAAATGCTTTTACATTTGTTGTATTCATATTTTTTATGTTCATATTTTTTTAAATTATTTACCTACCATTTTTTGCATAGCAGCAGGGTAACGTTCTCCTGAAACTTTAATGGTTTCTAACGCTGCATTTATTTTACTTAATTCATTTGAAGATAATATAATATTTACCGATCCAACATTTTCTTCTAAACGATGAATTTTGGTAGTTCCCGGAATAGGTGCCATCCATGGTTTTTGACCCAGCAACCAAGATAGTGCAATTTGTGCAGGTGTTGCTTTATTTTCTACTCCAATTGTTTTCAATAGATCAACTAAAACCTGATTAGCCTTACGATTTTCTTCTGAAAAACGCGGCACCATATTGCGAAAATCTTTTTCATCAAACTTTGTATCAGCAGTAATGGCACCCGTTAAGAATCCTTTACCTAAAGGGCTGAACGGTACAAAGCCAATTCCTAATTCTTCCAACAAAGGAATAATCTCTTTTTCAGGTTCGCGCCAAAACATAGAATATTCACTTTGCAAAGCCGTAACAGGCAATACAGCATGCGCTTTACGAATGCTATCTACACCGGCTTCGCTCATTCCAAAATGCTTTACTTTTCCTTCTTTAATTAAATCTTTCACAGTACCGGCAACATCTTCCATAGGTACATTAGGGTCAACCCGGTGCTGATAAAATAAATCGATCACATCTGTATTTAAATGTTTTAGTGAAGCTTCAGCAACAGCTCTAATTCGTTCCAGGCTACTATCTACACCTTTTGTAGCATCTCCTTCTTTGAAACCAAATTTGGTAGCAATAACTACGTTATTACGAAATGATTTTACCGCCTTACCTAAAAACTGTTCGTTCAATCCCTGGCTGTATGCTTCGGCTGTGTCAAAAAAAGTAATGCCTAATTCATACGCTTTTTGAATTAATGCAATGGCATCTGCTTCGTTTGTTGCTGGACCATAACCAAAGGTTAGACCCATACAACCTAAACCTAATTCGGATACTTCTAATCCGCTTTTTCCTAATATTCTCTTTTTCATTTCTTTAATTTTTGATACTGCAAATGTCTAAAGTTAAAACTCCACCACACTTATACAGGTTACTGCTTTAATTACCATTATTACTGATTGCTATGAAAAGACGGAAAAAGCGTAGTAAATTTGGCCTATAAATCAGTAGCGATGGAAAAAGCAAAACAAATTAAAACCGTTGGAGAATACACTGAACTGAGAGGTGGAGAAATCTTGCATCCGCTAATTAATGTTTTAGATTATCAAAAATTAAGAATGTTAGAGCCTGGAACATATAACTTTGGGTTTTATAGTATTTTTTTAAAAGAGACAAAATGTGGCGACTTACGATATGGTAAAGGAACATATGATTACCAGGAAGAGAGCTTAATATTTGTTGCTCCCGGACAAATTTTAACTCTTGAAAACTATTTGCCAGATGTAAAACCTAAAGGAAAGGTTCTTGTTTTTCATCCGGATTTCATAAGAGGCACTGCATTAGGAAACATGATGAATGAATATTCTTTTTTCTCTTATTCATCTAACGAGGCTTTACACCTTTCAGAGAAAGAGAGTAACATGGTGTTAACTATTTTTGATACAATGGCCATGGAACTGCAACAAAACATGGATAAGCATAGTAAAACGTTGGTTATTTCACACCTGCAATTGCTGTTAAATTATTCTACCCGATTTTATGACCGACAATTTATTACTCGGGAACATATTAATAAAGGGGTTTTAGAAAAGTTTGAGTCGTTGCTTAACGGATATTTTAAATCAGAAAAACCTCAAAGTATGGGATTGCCTTCTGTTGCTTATTGTGCAGATGAGTTGCATTTGTCTGCCAATTACTTTGGAGATCTGATCAAAAAAGAAGCTGGTGTATCGCCTCAAGAATATATACAAACTAAAGTGATTGATGTGGCCAAAGAAAACATATTTGATATAGAAAAATCTATTAGTGAAGTAGCCTACGAGCTTGGGTTTAAATATCCGCAGCATTTTACAAGGTTATTCAAACAAAAAGTTGGCGTATCGCCTGTTGAATATAGAAGATTGAATTAAATCATTTTTTGTACGTAGCTTTTGATTATAAATTCGACATTTAAAAATAGATAATATGAAAAGAGCAATTATAGCAGGGGCAAGTGGTTTAATAGGAAGTCACCTTCTGCAAATTATATTAAATGAAAATGGATATGACGAAGTTTTAATATTAGTTAGAAAAGAATTACCCTTTCAACATAAGAAACTAAAACAATTAGTAGTTGATTACGCAAACTTAAAAGACTATGCTGAACAATTGAAAGGCGACGCTATTTTTTGTTGTTTAGGAACAACAAGGAAAAATACACCGGATGAAACCGAATACCGAAAAATTGATCACGATTATCCTTTACAGCTTGCCCAAATAGCAAAACAGAATAATACTGCTCAATACCACTTAGTATCTGCTGCAAGCGCGAATACATCATCTAAAGTTTTTTATTCAAGACTGAAAGGTGAAACAGAGGATGATATAACTAAAGTTGGATTATCAAGTTTGCATATGTACCGTCCCATGCTTTTAACCGGTAACAGAAAAGAAACTCGTTTAGGTGAAGGAATTGCTACAGCTATATTTAAAATATTAGACCCGATATTGATAGGAAGCTTAAAAAAATATAGAAGTATTGCAGGTGAAACGGTTGCTAAAACGATGTATAAGCAATCACTTAAAAATGAGAGTGGAGTTTTTATTTATCGCTCTGATAAAATACAAGAACTTGCTAGATAAAATTTCAGATAAATTAACCTTGTAGAAAAAATATTACAGATAAATTTGATGAAAAATATTAAACCTAATTAAATAAATCTATGAAACAATTTTTTATCATTTGTCTTTTATTCTTGGGAATAACTGCATTTGCTCAACGTCCAACTGTAGACGAATTAAAAACAAGTAAAGGCTCTCTAAAAATTCAACCCGTATTACATGGCTCATTAGTTTTAACCTGGGACAATAAAACTATTTATGTTGATCCATATGGTGGAGCAAAAGCTTTTAAAGGTTTAGCGTCTCCCGATTTGATCCTTATTACAGATATACATCCAGATCATCTCGACACAGCTACATTAAATTCAATAGAAACTGGTAAAGCGAAGTTTATTGTTCCACAAGCTGTTGCTAATATGTTACCTGAAAAATATAAAAGCAAAGCTGTTGTTTTGAATAATGGTCAGAATATAACAGAGAAAGGGATTTTAATTTCTGCTATACCTATGTATAATTTACCTGAAGAGCCAGATTCAAAACATACAAAAGGCCGAGGTAATGGATATGTTTTAAACCTTGGTGGTAAAATGATTTATATCTCTGGTGATACAGAAGATATACCTGAAATGCGCAGTTTAAAAAATATTGATGTTGCTTTTGTTTGCATGAACTTGCCTTATACGATGGACATTAATCAAGCGGCAAGTGCTGTACTTGAGTTTAAACCAGTTATTGTTTACCCCTATCATTATCGAGGCAAAGAAGGTTTAAGCGATACAGAAGCTTTTAAAAAATTGGTAAATGAAAGCAACAAAACAATTGATGTGAGACTTAGGAACTGGTACCCTGATTACTCAAAGTAGAGTGTTTTTTTGACAATTGCCTACGAAATGCCTACGGAGAATGTAAAGAAAGCTTATAACTAACTGATATCAAAAGCATTGTAAAAAGAGTGCCGCATACCGTCCGGACCGCAAAACACTAAGGAAAGAAGGCATGAATCTCAACGATTTATGCCTTTTTGCTTTAAAATCAAGCACTTAGCAAATTCACTTGGGTTCACAAGAAACCATTTCTGCTCATAAATGTTTCAGTATTTGTTTCAGTCTGCAAAACCCAATGTTTCAGTCTATCTAAATTTTATAATCAATAATTAGAACCCGAAAACACTTCAGTTTGACAGTTTTTATTGTCTAAAGAAGGAACCTTTGTTCATATGTAGGAGAGTTAATGTAGATTTTGGCCTTTATAAACTGGCAACTATTAAAAGGCGCATTAACCACCGAATGCTTCAATGTGGAATTAAAACGATTAAGGAATACAACAAATACCTATCAAAGAAAAATAAAGAGACTGAACTATTATATAAAGATTTGTTGATTAACATCACTAATTTTTTCAGAGACCCGGAGACTTTCCGGTATTTGAAAACTACTTTTTTACCCACGCTTCTAAAAAGTAAAACCCAAAACGAAACACTCAGAATATGGGTGCCGGCTTGTTCAACAGGCGAAGAAGCATATACCATTGCTATGCTGATAGCCGAATTACAGGCTAATAAAGTAAAGAAAATTCCGGTTCAAATTTTTGCTACCGACCTGAGCGATCAGGCAATTAAGGATGCAAGAATAGGAGAGTATTCAGAAAAAGATTTAACTACAGTTGGTAAACGTCGGGCAGAACGTTTTTTTACAAAAACCGGTAGTCATTACAGGGTGGTGAAAGAGTTGCGTGACATGTGCGTGTTTGCCCCTCATAATATTTTACACGACCCACCCTTTTCTCGTATTGATTTTGTTAGTTGCCGAAATCTTCTTATTTATTTTGATACAGAGGCGCAGAAAAAAGTATTGGCTACAATCAATTTCGCATTAAACGAAGGCGGCTGCTTATTGTTGGGTAAATCTGAAACAGTAGGAACAGCCTCCCAGTTCTTTAATCAGGTTAGCGGTACATTTAAACTTTATTGCCGTAAAAAAAGTACCGGAGTGCGTAAAATCCCTGAAATTTCTCCAAGACTTTATGGAAAACCAGTTATTGGAAAAAGTAGTAAACCGCTTTCTGAAAAAAAAATAATCGTAAGTTCCTCTGAACTTGACCGTAGCATCGACGCTACACTCTTGTCGCTATACATGCCTGCCTGTGTTATTATTAATAAAAGCATGGAGATTATAAATTTAGGGGCTTAACATCTTTATATCTCTCGCATCCACCAGGTAATGCAAGTCTGAATATTTTAAAAATGACCCGCCCGGAATTTACTTTTGAGCTTCGTAATGCTATATATGAAGTTATAAAAACAAATAATCCTGTATTTAAATCGGGCATTCAACTAAATGTGGACGAAAAGAAAGAACCTTTACAAATCATGTCTCTTGAAGTACGCCCTCTCACTATTGAATGGGGTGAGCCTCTCTATCTGATAGTCTTTACTATGCAGGAAAGAGAACAATTTAGCGGGCAAAATTCAACTGCAAAAAATTCACTCCAAAAAGATAATCGAGTTAAAAAACAAATAGAGGAATTACATAAAGCAAGTGCAGAAATGATTGCTGTAATTGAATCGCAAGACAGGGCTTATGAAGATTTACAAGCTGCTAACGAAGAAATAATTTCCGCCAGTGAAGAATTTCAAACGTTGAACGAAGAGCTTGAAACCTCTAAAGAAGAAATTGAAGCAACTAATGAAGAACTGCTTACCACCAATCAGGAATTACAAATGCGTAATGAGCAATTGGCGGAATCTTACAATTTTTCAGAAGCAGTTGCCGAAACGATGCACGAACCTATGCTCATTCTTGATAAACATCTTCGCATAAAATCTGCTAACAAAGCCTTTTATAAAAAATTTCATTTAATGCAAGTAGGAACTGAAGGAATTCCTTTGTATGAACTGTCAAACCATCAATGGGATATACCAAACCTGCGTCAGCTTTTAGATAATATTATTCAGAAGAATACACATTTTTATGAGCATGAAATAACATATACTTTTCCTGAAACAGGTAAAAAAACCATGTTACTGAACGCCCGCCCTATCACACAAAAAACGCAAAATGAGCAACTCATTCTATTAACGTTTACAGACACTACATTGATTATTAAAAACCGTAAGTCGGATAATAAAGAATTAGAAAATATAATCAATGAAAGGACAAAGGCTTTAGAAGAAAGTTACAAAACAGTTAATGAAAAAAACTTATTTCTTGAGAAAGCCAACAAGGATTTGGAAACATTCACCTTTGTATCAAGTCACGATTTACAG
>JABDDQ010000012.1 GCA_013287545.1 Bacteroidota bacterium
TGTTACGTTACCGGCGATTCAAAAAATAAATTAGAATCGTTTGCCGTGTGCGCTTTGGGCAGCTCTGTAGCAACACCAACCGCGGGTATAACAACTAAAGTAATTGAAGTAACATCGTTTGAAGAGTTAGAAAAACTGGGCACCGAAAAAATAAAAGGCAACATTGTTTTTTATAACGTGTCGTTTGATAAAACATTTATACATACGGGCAGTGCTTATGGTAAAGCGGTTAAGTATCGTAGTGGCGCATCTATGGCGGCAAAGTACGGAGCGGTGGCATCTATCACAAAGTCTATGAGTACAGCCGATAATGATTTTCCGCATACAGGCACTATGCGATATGATAGCTTGGTTTCACAAAAAATTCCGGCATTTGCTATTAGTGTTACAGGTGCAAAAAGATTAAACGCTTTATTAGCTCAAAATAAAAATTTTGAATTGTATTTATATTCCGATTGTAAAACGTTACCCGATGAACCTTCGTATAGCGTAGTTGGCGAAATTCGTGGAAATGAAATTCCTAACGAAGTAATTGTTGTTGGCGGGCACCTTGATAGTTGGGATTTAGGTGAAGGCGCACACGATGATGGAGCAGGTGTTGTACAAAGCATAGAAGTAATTAATGCGTTTAAAAAATTAGGCATTAAAAACAAACGCACCATACGTGCCATTGCTTTTATGAATGAAGAGAACGGAACCCGTGGCGGAAAAAGTTATGCGGCCATGGCGGCTAAAGAAAACAAAAAACATATTGCCGCTTTAGAAAGTGATATGGGTGGCTTTACGCCAAAAGCTATTGGTATAGAAGCAAAAAAAGATACGCTGCTTTATTACAAAAAATGGCAACCCCTTTTTGAGCCTTATTTTGTTTTTATAAAACAAGGTTATGGTGGCACTGATATAGGAGAACTGATTCCCTTAGGCGTGCCGCAGTTTAGTTTAGAACCCGATTCGCAACGTTATTTTGATATCCATCACACAGCCGATGATACATTTGAAAAAGTAAACGAACGCGAGTTAGAATTAGGTGCTGCTACTATTACTTCGTTTATTTATTTGCTTGATAAGTACGGGGCTTATAAAAAGTAACACAGTAGGTTTTACACCCAATTAAAAATTTCTTTTGCATTCGCAGTTGTTACAGCCGCCACCTCAAGTAACGAGCATTTTTTTACCTCAGCAAGTTTTGCAGCAATTAAAGGAATGTAGGCCGATTCATTTCTTTTACCACGATATGGCACAGGTGCCAAATAAGGCGAATCAGTTTCTAAAACCAAATGTTTTAAATCTATATGTTCAATGGCTTTATCAAGTCCGCTATTTTTAAATGTTATAACACCGCCAATGCCTAATTTAAACCCGGTGTTATCAATAATTTTTTGTGCTTGCTCTGCATTGCCACTAAAGCAATGAAAAATGCCTTTGGGTAATTTTTTAAAACTACTAAGCACTTCATAAATTTCATCGAAAGAATTTCTGCAATGTATAACAATGGGTAAATTAAATTCTAACGCCCAGTTTATTTGTTGTTCAAATGCTACAACTTGTTCTTTGTAAAAAGTTTTATCCCAATACAAATCAATGCCGATCTCTCCTACTGCTGTATATTTTCTTTCTTTTAAATGCTTATATACTATGTCAAGTTCTTCTTTATAATTTTCTTTAACCGAGCAAGGATGTAAACCCATCATAGGAAAACAATGCTGCGGATTTTTTTCACACAAAGCGTGCATCACATCAATAGAAGAAGAATCTATATTAGGAAGAAAGAATTTTTCAACGCCGGCATCTATGGCTCTTTTCAGCGCTTCATCAATATCGGTACTAAATTCTTCCGCATAAAGATGTGTGTGTGTGTCAATAAACATTAAACGAATTTTTCGCCTTTTTTCACCTTTACATCATTTACAAAATTGCGTATTTGTTGTTCATCCTGCTTTTTGCAAATCAATAAAATGCCATCCGATTCAACAACAATATAATCTTCTAAACCTTGTATAAGCACTAATTTATCTTTGGGTACATTTATAACACAGTTTTTGGTATCGTACAACATGGTGTTTTTACCTACTACCGCATTATGATTTTTGTCTTGCTTAATGTGTTCGTATAAACTACCCCAGGTACCCAAGTCACTCCAACCAATTATAGAAGACCGTACATATACATTTTTAGCGCGCTCCATTACCGCGTAATCAATAGAAATATTTTTACACGATACGTAAGCGTTTTTTATAAAATCAATTTCTTTACCCGTGTTATAAACACCATGTTCATCTCTAAACAATGCCGCAAGTTCTGGCTCATGCTGCTCAATAGCATTAATAATGCTTTTTGTACTCCAAATAAAAATGCCCGCGTTCCATAAAAAATCACCGCTCTTCATAAAAAAGTCAGCCATTTCAGCATCCGGCTTTTCGGTAAATGTTTTTACTTTTTTTATGCGGTCATCTTTTTCTTCCGTAGGCGATTCTACAAACTGTATATAGCCATAACCTGTATCAGGTCGTGTTGGTTTAATGCCAATGGTGAGTAAACAATCTTCGGCTTTGGCTTTACTGTAGCAAGATTTTACCGCTTTTAAAAACACATCCTCCTTTGTAATTAAATGGTCGCTGGGTGCTACCACAGTAACTGCGTTCGGATTTTTTTTATGAATTTTATACGAGGCATAGGCCACGCAAGGTGCTGTGTTTTTACGTGCAGGCTCTAATAAAATATTTTCTTTCGGAATTTTTGGAAGTTGCTCGGCTACTAGGTCTTTATATTGTTCGGATGTAACAACATAAATATGTTCGGGCGGACAAAGTTTAGAAAAACGATGGGCTGTGTTTTGCAGTAAAGTTTCGCCGGTACCCAATACATCCAAAAATTGTTTAGGTTTTGCTGTTTTGCTCATAGGCCAAAAGCGGCTACCTACACCGCCCGCCATTATTATGCAATAAAGATTTTTCATGCAAAAATTATTACGCTAATTTTTTTAATGCGTTTCTTAAATTAGAAATTACGCCTTCTATATCTTCTACTTTACAAGTACCCACACTTAAACGATACCAGTTTGAATTTTCATCAGCTCCAAAGGCGTAGAAAGGAACAATGGCAACACTTGCTTCATCTAAAATATATTTGGTAACATCTTTAGTAGTTGCTAATACAGCACCGTTTTGTGTTTTCATACCGTGTAACGAAAACTGAACCGTTAAATAAATAGCAGCTTGCGGAACAATGGTATCTATTTTAAAACCTTCTGATTTTAATTGCATAAAGCCTTTATAAAAACCATCTAAGCGTTGGTGTAATTGTTTTTTTTGTCCGGCTAAAAATAAATCGTAGCGTTTTAAATCCGATAAATATTTTGCTGTGGCCAATTGTTCAGCTTTAGGAGCCCACGCACCCACATGGTTTAATAGCGATTTCATTTTATCGATTACCAATTTTGGTCCCATGCTCCAACCAACACGCACACCGGTTGCAGCTAACGATTTAGAAATGCCATCAACAAACACCGTATACTTTTTCATTTCAGGGCGAAGCGATACCGGGTTGTAATGTTGTGTATCTCCGTAAGTAAGTGCCCAATAAATTTGGTCGTACATTAAGTACAAAGGTTTTTCATGTTCACCACGGCGTTTATTTTCTTCTAAAACCATATCACAAATATCCGCTAAACCTTCTTTAGTAAATACGGTACCCGTTGGGTTTTGCGGAGAGCACAAGGCAAGTAAACTTGCACCTTTAATATGCGGCTTTATATGTTCGGCCGTTGGCATAAAATTACTTTCTGGTCCGGCATCAATCATAACTTGTTTAGCATGATTTAGGTAGCTGTAATGATTGTTGTTCCATGATGGCACCGGAAAAATAACGGTATCGCCTTCATCAACCAGGGTTCGGAAAATAGAATAAATAACAGGGCGTGCACCGGCGGCAATTAAAATTTCATCGCTTGCATAATCTAAATTTCCTTTCTCTTTTAAAAGTGTAGAAACCGCTTGACGCAACGGCAACATGCCATCTGCCGCAGGGTAATTAGTTTCATCAGCTACATACTCATCAATAATGGCTTGCTTTAATTCAGCAGGAATTGGAAATATTTTAGGATTAAAATCTCCGATAGTAAAATTATAAACGTGTTGTCCGTTTTTTATTTTTTCGTTTACCTCAGCAGCTAATTTTATTATTTCTGAGCCAATAATATTTTGTGCCAGCTTAGAAACTTTTCTCACCTCACCTGTTGTTTTTGTTTCCATTTATTTGCTTTATCAAACTATACAAACATACTAAAATTGCAGTCTGTACTAATTATTTTTAAAATTATATTCTACCGTATATCACAAAAAAAGCCCTTCGTATATGAAGAGCTTTTTAGATTTTTATAAATCATTTATATTAATGCTTCTCTTCTGCAGCAGGTTTTTCCTCGCTTGGTTTTTCTGCTTTTTCTTCTGTAGCAGCAGCGCCTTCTTTTTTCTCTTCAGTAGCAGTAGTAGTTTCTTTTTTATCTTCTTCTTTCACGGCACCTTCTGCACCTTCTTTATTAGCGCAATCCGTTTTACCTTCAGCTTCACATTTTGCTTTACACTCTTTAGTGCATTCTGCACCATCTTTGCAACAACTATTTTTAGGTCCGTCGCAAGTTTTTAAGCATAAAAAAATAATAAACCAAAATGTAAACGCAAATGCAAATGGAATTCCAAAGTAAACGCGTTTTGGTGATTCGTGATGATGTTCTTCGTTGTGTGACATAATTTCTTTTTAGTAAATTATTATTCTGCGTGTGTTTCGGTTGCTGCTGCCGCTTCTGCCGCTGCAATTTCTTGTTCGCTAATGCCTTCTGTTAACTCAGCCGGTACCGGTTGCTTATGGTACTTGCGTAAAACTATTTGTTGAATTTTATAGTTCTTATCTAAACTTGTTTTGTTTGCAGGATACCCGCAATAAGTGCCCTCTACCAAAATAATAAAGATAAGGTATAAAATAAATACAGAGTATGGCAACAACACCGCGTATCTAAAAAACTTAGTCTCGTCAATTAAGTGCATAAACACAAGTACGATACCACCCGCCTTTACCAAAGTAAAAAATATGAAGAAGAATTTTAAGAAGGTGCTTCCTAATAAACCCCACGATGTTGCTTTAAAACCAACAAATAACTCTAATAAAGTAATGGCAAGTAATAACCAAAACACTTTCCATAATTTGCTGCGTATCTGTTTTCCATGCGCCTCATCGTGTTGGTACATGGTTTCGTATTGCGGATAATTATCGTGAAATTCCATATCTATAATTTTTATCTGTTAATCTATTTTTATAATAAGTAGAAGAATGTAAATACAAACACCCAAACTAAATCTACAAAGTGCCAGTATAAACCTACTTTTTCTATCATTTCGTAATGACCGCGTCTTTCGTAAGTTCCAATTAGCACGTTAATAAATATAATCACGTTAATTACCACACCACTAAATACGTGGAAACCGTGGAAACCTGTTATAAAGAAAAAGAAGTTAGCAAATTGAGGAACACCATATTCGTTATAAGTCATGTTTGCACCATGAATTAGTTGCCATACGTATTTGTGTTGGTCTATATCCCAAACCTGACGCATAGCTCCGGTTTCTGTTCCTTCAATAAAGTGGTACCACTCCCAAGCCTGAGAACCTACGAACATTAAACCACCTATAATGGTTAAAAATAACCAAAGCGTAACTCCTTTACGGTCGTTACGATGTCCCGCTTCTACTGCAAGCACCATAGTAACCGAACTCATAATCAGAATGAAGGTCATTAAACCCACATATGCCAACGGAACGTGTGCTGTTACAAACGGAAAGTGTGTAAACACGTTTTCAGCAACAGGCCAAATGCTTTCGTATTTATGGCGAATAAAGCCATATGCACAAAGCAAGCCGCTAAAGGTTAAAGCATCTGATACCAAGAAAAACCACATGAATATTTTTCCATAGCTCAAACGGAAGGGCGATTGCCCACCGTGCCAAGCGGTTTTTTCGTCTATGTGTACTGAGTGAGACATATATTTTTGTTTATAAAATGTTTACTAATTAAAAACGTTGCAATTTTAGCGAAATAAATACAAAAAAAGAAATAAAATAACCCATAAAATATCTAAAAAGTGCCAAAAGATTCCGCAAAGGCTTAAACCTAAGTGGTTTTCAGCTGTGTACTTGCCTTTGGTACTCTTAACCCAAGTTATAAAAACAGCTATCAGGCCTGCTACAATATGCAAAAAGTGCATAGAGGTTATTACATACAAAATGCCGCCTGCAATGCTGCTTTGTTTGCCCGCAAACACAATACCGCTGCTGTAAAGTACTTTCCAGGCTTGTATTTGCGAAACACAAAATGCCAATCCTAAAAACAAAGTAATAAGCATGCCCTGCCTAACGGCTGCCATATTATTTTTTTTAACCGACTGCTGCGCCCAGTACATGCTAACACTGCTTAAAATAATTAGAGCAGTACTTACATAAAATAAGGCCGGTAAGTTAAACGTTAGCCAATTAGCATTGCCATGCATTACCAAATAGTAGCTGCAAAATGCTCCGAAAAAAATAACAATGCTTGCCATGCTCCAATACAGAAGCTGCTTTTTAGCGTTAGCCATTACGGCTTGTTCCGATACCTGATTTATTTCCATATAGCTCCAAACATGATAATTAATTGAACAAGCGGCAAGTATAAAAACGAACCAAACATAAGCTTACGAGCTGATGGAATATCCATTTTTAAATAAAGTGTTAAAGCTTGTGCCAAAAAAAACAAGCCGCATAAAAACGTAAACATACCGGCCGCCCAGCTGCTTAAGCCAAAAATATTAGGCATTAAGCTTACCGGAATTAAAAACATAGTGTAAACTACTATTTGAAAGGCCGAGCTTTTATCGCGCCCGCCCAAAGAAGGCAACATAAAGAAACCTGCTTTTTTATAATCATCATGACTAACCCACGCAATGGCCCAAAAGTGTGGAAACTGCCACATAAATTGTACTGCAAATAAAATCCAGGCATAAAATGTAATTTCCCCAAAGCCTTCGGCAGCCGCTACTGCACCTATTAGTGTGGGGATAGCCCCCGGAAAAGCACCTACAAAAACCGAAAATGGGGTAACACGTTTTAGCGGCGTGTAAACACCTGCATAAAGCACTACAGATAAAGCCCCCAGTAAACCCGATAGCATATTGGTGTAAAACGCTAAAATAAAAATACCGCCAAGGGCGCATATAGTACAAAACACCATGGCTTCCATAGGTGATAAAATGCCTAAGGGGAGCGGGCGCTGACAAGTACGAGTCATTAATTTATCTAACTCTCTTTCTATAACTTGATTGAAACCGTTGGCTGCAGCGGTAACTAAAAAGCCACCCAGCACAATGGCTATAAGCTTATGCCAACTCACAACCTCGGCTACGGTTAAGTAGCTTATAACGGCTGAAAAAACGACTAAAAATGATAACCTGAATTTGGTAAGTTTAATAAACGCCTGTGCCTTAGAGTAGCTTATGGCAGGTAACTGCGCAGCGTCCGGTATTTCGGTTTGGGTGTTTATCACTTTTTTTTAAGAGGCTGCAAATTTAATGATTTAAACTGCTTTATTCCCTAAAAAAATTCAAATCTTTTATATCAATAAGATGCACGTTTTTGTAGTAAAAACTAAGCACTTCCTGGTAGCTGTAACCTAATTTTGTCATGCGCATAGCACCTTCCTGACACATGCCAATGCCATGTCCAAAACCACGTCCGTTAAACACAAGTGTATCACCCACTGGCTCTAAAGAAAAGAAGGTTGATTTTAACTGTAAATCGTTACGTACATTTTTTAACGGGACTTTTATGCCATAGTACTCTAAATTTGCTTTACGGCTATCTTGCTTAAAATGTAAGGCAAACCAGCGTGCAGCACTATCTTCGATGGGGTAATTGTGTTTTATTTTAAGATACGACAGCCAATCTTGCGACGACATTTTGCGTTGCCATTTAGAGTTTGGCATTTTTAAACTAAATGTATCTTTTATGGAACGCAAGTACGGCATGGGTTTGCCCCACACATCTTCTGAATTGGCAGTTTGCCCGCCACTGTTTGAATGAAATGCGGCATCAATTAAATTCATGTTTTCATCAACCACTACTTTGCCTTTTGTGGCAACAACGGCTTGCAAAATATCTGCCTCCGATGTTCTTCCGAAAAAAGCCTGGCAATGCGTTTGGTCGCATAAATTAAACCCCTCTAACTGATGTTTGTTAATGTGGCTTAGCGCATAGGTGCGCGCTAAAATAGATTGCACTTTGTAAAACTCAGGTGTAGAGCGTGAGCCCGCTTCCGCTTCTGATACGCCCGCAATGTAATTATCTAATTTGCTATCGTTAATCAAACGCAACAAGCCGCCTTCAATTGATATAGAAAGATTATCGTTAAAAAAACGCGATTTCCTGTCAGGGTTTACCGATTTTACTTTAAACGATTTCTCGTCTTCAAACGAAATCAGTTTTACAAAAGAAAATTTACCCAAGTTTTTTTCGAACGTTTTTAATTCGATGCTATCATTAATAATAGAGGCTTTAAGCGCATTTTGAGCATCTATTACCGTAATGTTTTTCCCATCGGCAACAACCTGGTAGGTGCCTTTTTCGGGAGCGAATAAAAGTTCTTTTATTTTGGTTTGACTTAATATTTTAACAGAAATAACCTCGTTTACCGAAAAAGCTCTTTTTTCGCCTTTTTTTGAGGCAGTTTTTTTAGTGCTTTTGTCTTTTGAAAAAGGAGTAACGCCCGAAATGCCTACCAGTGCTGTTAAAGCAAGCACTGCAAAAAACATTTTAGTTGTGTGGCGCATTTGTGGTTAACCGTTTATAAATACTATTTGCAATCTTAAGCGAAATATTTTCTTCCTGCAACATACTCAACAAAAGGTTATAATCATTCAGTATTTCATATCTTTTTTTATCGGTAAGCAAAATCTTCAGTTCTGCTACAATTTTAGGGATGGTAAAGTCCTGCTGAAGCAGCTCGGTAACCACCAAACGACCTAAAATTAAGTTAACCAACGATACATATTCTACCTTAACCAGTTTTTTGGCAATAGCAAACGATGTTCCGTTACCTAAATAACAAACTATATGTGGCAAATTAAACAAGGCCGCCTCAATAGATGAGGTGCCCGATTTTATTAAGCCCACATACGAATGATGCATGATACTATAGGTATCGTTAGTAATAACCGTTACAGGATAGCCTTTTGTGGTGTCTTGATAAAACTGTTTGGGTAAAGAGGTTGTTGCTGCCACCACAAACTGGTAATCAGGAAAATATTTTATAACCTCCATCATAACCGGCAAAATGCGCTTAATTTCTTGAAATCGGCTACCGGGCAACAAAGCAATAATGGGCTTTTCGTTAAGCTTGTATTTACTCAAAAACTCTTGTCGCGAAACAACTTTGGCTTGCTCTTGTTTCAACACATCAACCAAAGGGTGCCCGTAATATTCTACCTCAACTCCCCTATCTCCGTAAAACTTTTTCTCAAACGGAAGTATCACATACATGCGTTCAACACAATCTCTCACTGTGTTTATACGGTTTTCTTTCCAGGCCCAAATAGTAGGCGATATATAATAAAACACTCGTATACCCTGCTGCTTAGCCCATTTAGCTATGCGCAAATTAAAGCCCGGATAATCAATTAAAATAAGGGCATCGGGTTTGTGTTTTAAAATATCATCCTTACAAAAAGAGATGTTTTTTAGGATGGTTCGTAGGTTTAAAATAACTTCTACAAAACCCATAAAGGCTATTTTTTTGTAGTGTACAATAATTTCGCCGCCTTGTGCCTGCATTAAATCGCCACCCCAGCAACGGAAATGGGCTTGTTCATCAACCTGTTTTATAGCTTTTAATAAATTAGAGCCGTGTAAATCGCCCGATGGTTCGCCCGCTATAACGTAATAGTTCATGTTAGGTTGTTAGTGTTTAATCGCTCCAACTATATTCTACCCAGGTTTTTAAAGCCACTATAATAAAGCCGTACACCAGGGTAGATAATAAAATACCACGTGTTGTTTTGTAATATTCTTTATTGATAAATAAAAAAAACATGCCCAAATTCGGAATTAAGCAAAGACTTAAAACGGCTGATAACACACGCCCTAAGAGTAAAAAATTAAAAAATTGCGGTATAAAGAAATAAAAGGGAGTAGCAAGCCCGCTATAATGCCTGTAATAAAATTATTAAGCCTTGTTCTGTACATTAAAATATTTTTGATAAAACCGGAATCTGCTTGTGCAATGTCATATCAAAACCAACAGGCACAACCGTTACATAGCCTTGTTCATTTAAATACAAATCTGTTTCTGTATTTCCTTTTTCAAAATTCACCAAGTTACCTGTAAGCCAGTAGTAAGGTGTTCCATACGGGTCTTTGCGCTCGTCAAAATCTTCTACCCAATTGCTTTTAGCGGCACGACAAACTTTTATGCCCTGAATTTCATCCGCCTTTAAATTGGGAATGTTTACGTTTAAGCAAGTAACTTCTTCACTTTTTTGCGCCAGCATTTTCTCAATAATTTCTTTTACAAATTTCTCAGAAGGTGAAAAATCTGCCTCAATAGAATAATTACATAAAGAAAAACCGATGGATGAAATGCCTTCCATAGCGCCTTCTATAGCAGCACTCATGGTACCCGAGTAAATTACATTGATTGATAAATTAGACCCATGGTTAATGCCCGATAAAATTAAATCGGGTTTGCGGGGCAATATTTTATTGATGGCAATCTTCACACAATCAACCGGAGTTCCGCTGCAAGCATGCTCAAAATCAACTTTATGATGATTGGTTTTGTGCAAACGCAGGGTAGAATTAATGGTAATGGCATGCCCCATACCCGATTGTGGCTTGTCGGGAGCCACCACACACACCTCGCCAAATTGTTTAGCTATACTGCTTAAAAACAAAATGCCGGGCGCAGTAATGCCATCGTCGTTGGTAATTAAAATAAGTTTTTTGTGCTGCATAGTAAAAAGGCAAATATACATTTTTAAGGTAATAATTTACGCCCCTAAACATAAGTGCCTCATGCCTAAACAACTAACTATTCGTTGCCAATTTAACTGGTCTATTAATTGAAAAATCGTATTTTCGTGCTGTTGAAAAACGTAGAACTATATATAAGCGAACTTTTATTTGAACACGACTGTGTTATTATTCCTGCCTTTGGTGGCTTCGTAGCACGTGCCGCATCAGCTCACTTTGCTAAAACAGGTAACGTTTTATTGCCTCCTTCTAAATCTATTGTTTTTAATAAGAACTTAGCTAATAACGATGGGTTACTGGCCGGGCACATTATGCAAAAAGAAAATGCAAGCTACCAGCAAGCAACTACCATTATAGAAAACTTTGTAAGCCATTGTAAGCAACAGTTAGAAACCCAAAAACGTTTTGAATTAAGCGGACTGGGAGTTTTATATAAAAGCGTTGAAAACACCATTCTTTTTGAGCAGGATGTTAGGGTAAACCATAATACCAATGCATTCGGCTTACCTGCCGTTAGCGCTATTAAATTGGTGAAAGAAGAAAAAGTGGTTATTCCTGTTAAACCAAACTTACAATACAGAACCGCGCCTGTTACCAAAACACCAACTAAAAAACCTATCCGCCGAATTGCCATTGCAGCTACCATGACTTTCTGCATTATTGCTTTGTTGTTTTTAGTTACTAAAGAAAATCCTTTAAATAGTGTAATGGCAACCTTAAGTCCGTTTAAAGGAAATAGCAAAACACTTACTGAAACTAAAATAAACAACGCAACAAAACCCGCCGTTACAAAAGCTGAAAAAGAAATTATTGCTGTAAAACCTGTTGTAACACCCGATACCGTTAGCATTGATAAAACAAGCGTGGTAAAAGCAACCGAGGTTATTACAGATTGGTACAAACAACCTTACCAGGTTGTAGTTGGTTGTTTTGCGGTAAAACAAAATGCATTTAAACTTATCAATCAGCTTGAACAACAAAATTTACAAGCAAGCATTGCGGGGCAAAATGCTAAAAATCTTTACGTAGTTAGCGTTGCGGGCTATGCAGATGAAGCATCTGCTCGTAAAAAATTATTGGAAATAAAACAACAGTACAATTCTGCTTGGCTTTTTAAGCGATAAGATTTTATCCTATTCTCCTACAATAAATTTTCTGAGAAGATTAAAGTAAGTTTAACTAAACTTATAGTTACGGTAGTAACCTTTAGAGCCTGTATAAACTAATAAGCCTTTGCCTTTAAACGCAGCATCGTATAAGCCCGGTACCATATCAAAGTTTGGTGTAAAATCACCTTCTTTTATACGGCGTTCTCTGTCATTCTCCATAGCTTCGTATTGTGCTACGGTTAACTTGTAACGGTTTTCAATTAAAGTTTTTAAACCTGCTTTTTTAGCTATCTCTTTAGATTTTTCGGTAACTAATACACTGTAATATTCGGCACAAGAACCTGAACCATACGAGAACACACCTATACGTTCTCCGGCTTTTAAATCAACATGATCAATAGTAGCTAATAGGGCAATAAACACACTACCACCATAAGTGCCACCAATGTCTTTTGAGTAAGAAATAGATGGTAAAACTTTTTCTTTAAAACTGTCGTTCACTTCTTCAATAGTAGCATCAGAACCCATACGCATTAATTGCTTGTGCGCTCTAAAACTTATACCGCTAAACGGAACGTGATATACATTTTTTTTAAAATACGAACCAAAATCAGCACCTTCAACATGGGCTTCATAATCTTCCCACGCACCTGCAAGTGCTTCCATGTACGAAAATAAACTGTGTTCGCTATTACCGGTTTCTAACCAAGGTAACGGACGAATAACATCTGCTACTTCATGCGCATACACGCCAAATTTTTCTACTTCTAATTCTAAAAACTCCGGCTTGTCTGACACTAATAAGGCTACTGCACCACCACCACAAACATACTCCCAAGGTTTGTGTATAGAGTTTAAACTTTCATCGGTTGTAATAACTAATGCTTTTTGTCCTTTGCGAGCCAAGCCCGATGACAACCAACCTATAGCCATTTTAAATGCTGCCGTGCCCGAATAACAAGCAATCTTAACTTCAAAATGACGGCAAGTGCTTGGTAAACCCAAATGTTCTAACACCCATGAGCTAAGCGCTTTTTCACCATCTAATCCAGTTTCAGAAGCAACAATAAGTAAACCAACAGAATCGATGTCTTCTTGCGTAAGCATTGGTTTTGCAGCGTTAACTGCCATGGTAACCGAATCTTCCCAGGATGGGTTTACACCACGTTTTTCAACCATTAATTCTTTACGCATGTGTTCTACATCATAACCACGCTCGTTTGCCAAGGTTACTAAATCCAACTGCAAAGCTGTTGGGTAAACACTTATCTTTTCTATTCCGTATTTTTTCATGTAGATTTTTTCTCTAAAAAGAGATGATTAATCAGCCCAGTCTAAACCACCATTAACTTCAATGGTTTGTCCATTTACATAACTCGCAGCATCCGAACCAACAAATAAAATTACCTCAGCTACTTCCTCTACCAAACCTAAACGTTTAGCCGGGCAATGTTGTATCCAAAAACCTCTTAAAGCGCTGCTTAAATTTTCTTTCACCATATCGGTTTCAAACATACCGGGTGCAATAACATTGCACGTAATGCCTTTAGAACCATACTCTTTTGCAATAGTACGCGATAACCCAATTAAACCTGATTTACTGGCTGCATAGTTCGCCTGACCCGATAAACCATCTTTAGCAATAGATGATAAGTTTACAAAACGCCCTTTACGGTTAGATAAAAACACCGGTAAAAAAGCACGCATAACATAAAAGGTACCGCTAAGGTTAGTGCCAATAACATCATCCCACTCATCATCTGTCATGCTAAAAGCAAGGTTGTTTCTGTTTATGCCGGCGTTATTAATAACGGTGTCAATGGTATCAAAATCATCAAGCACAGCATCAACCACATTAACCACTTGCTCATTATATCGCACATTTAATTGATAACCTTTGCACATTTGGTTAGGCGCAATTTTTTTAGCTTCAGCAAGTATAGCAGCAACATCTGTATTAGGATTGTTATAGGTAAAAGCAACATCATGGCCTCTTTCTAAAGCCATCATCATTGTTTTGTACCCAATTCCTCTTGAAGCGCCTGTTATAAAAATTTTCATAAGAATTACCTCTTGTTTTTCCCTGTGTATTTTTTAATTAAGCTGATGCTGTTTAAGCCACCAAACCCAAACGAGTTTTTCAATAAAATATTTATTTCGTGTTTTGTACGGGTGTTTCTGCAAACATCAATATCAACTTCAGGGTCTAAGTTGTCAATGTTTATAGAAGGGTGTAATTCGTTTCTGTTCATTTGTAAGATAGCGGCAACTGTTTCAACCGTAGCAGCGCTCCAACAAGTGTGGCCTAACATAGATTTAGGCGCGTTTATTTTTAATTTTTTGCAATGCTCTCCAAATACATCTTTAATAGAACGTAATTCGGTTAAATCACCTAATGGAGTTGATGTAGCGTGTGCGCTCACATAATCAACCTCTTCTGGTTTAACACCGCAATTTTTTAATAAGCGTTTCATTAAACGTGCCTGACCAACTTGCGATGGTTGAGGCAAGTGGTTACCATCTGATGATGATTCTACACCTAAAATCTCAGCATAAATTTTTGCACCACGCGCAATAGCATGATCATAATCTTCTAACACTAATGAAGCTGCACCGTGAGATGGAACAAAACCTTCGCGTTTAGTATCATACGGGCGACTCGCTTTTTCAGGGGTGTCCGTAAATGATTTGTATGAAATAGCACCCATAATAGCCATGCCTTGTAAATCAAGTGGTGAGTAATCAAGTACCGGGGCAACAACCATAGCAACCGGCACATCGTGCAATTGAATTTCATCAACTGCGCAACGCAATGCTACGTTACCACTTGCACAAGCAGCACCAACTGTATAAGCCGGCCCATGTAATTGTAATATATCGGTTACGCTACCAACATGGTGGGTATCTAAACCATATAAGGCAAATAAACCATCCACAAAATCAGGGTCGTCATTAAAAACATCATGATTTTCAAACGTGTAGGCTTGGTTCAGGTTATGACCCGCTACCACTGTAGCAATGTTGTTACCGTCTTTAATTTTGGTTATGTAACCAGAATCTAACATAGCCTCAACAGCTGTTTGTAAAGATACAGCGATAGAGAAAGGAGATTTTTTTCCTAATTTATTTAAACGATTAAAAACATCATCAGGTACTTTGCCTTTGTAGCTATCAATTTTAGCATTGATATCGTAATTCCCTAAATCGCCACCTACTTTGCTATAAATTTTGCTCGAATCTAAGGTTGTCCAATTACATATAGCAGATTTTCCGGCTAACAAGTTTTCTATAAATGAATCTAAATTATCTCCAATAGGAGTGTTGATTGACATTCCTGTTACAACTACGCGTTTTTTTAACATAAACGTTTATTTTATATTGTTTTGTTTTTTTATGGATAATATACTTCTAAAATACTGTGCGAATATATCTCATTATTTATTAAAACCTGCGCACTCATTAATCCCATAAAATCATCATCTTCAATAGATTTTACGCGAATTGTTAAAATATCGCCCGGTTTAACTCCCTTATTAAAGCCTGCATTATGTACACGGGTAAATAATCCTTTAACGGGTTCGCTGGTTTCTTTAATTTCTGTCGTATTATTTTTAGTAAAGTAAGACAAGCATAAGCCTGCTTGCCCCATGGTTTCTACCTGAAACACCCCCGGGTAAACCGGCATACCGGGAAAGTGACCTTCAAAAACAGGGTCTTTTGGGTCTACTTTACTGGTTACTTCAATAATAGCCGCTTCAACATTTACCGCTGTTATAGATGAAATCAACATAAAAGGCGGACGATGCGGAATGATTTTATAAATAGCATCCTTATCAAAGTTTACTTTAACGGTTCCTTTGGCGGGCATTTCTATAACATCTCTTTTTAAGCTGTTTATTAAAGCTTCTCTTTCTTCAAAGTTCACAGTACAATATTAAATTTTTATTTTTTTTAAAATGTTACTTAACACTTCACCCGGTCCAACCTCTGTAAAATCACACTCACCTTGGTACATAACGTACTCAATGCCTTGTAACCATTTTACACGATTATCTAACTGGTTAACCATGTTTTTTAAAATGCCCTGCACATCATCAGGATACGGCGCTGCCGAATAATTAGAGATAACAGGCACACTGCATTTATTTAACTTCATTCCCGAAATAAAAGACTCAAATTGAGCTTTTACCGGAGTCATGTATCTCGAATGGAAAGCCCCACTTACTTTTAAAGGAATAAACACAAAACCCTCCTCTTCAAAAAAATCAGCTGCTTTATCTAACGACTCTAACGGGCCTGAAATAACCATTTGAGCCGGTGTGTTTACATTGGCAACATCTATATCAGGAAAATTGTTCAGTAAAATTTCTTTCACCTCTTTATACTCTGCACCTACAATAGCAGCCATGCCTGTGTTTCCTATAGAAAACATAAGTTCGCCACGTTTTTGTACAATTTTTAATCCTGTTTCAAAATCAAAAACTCCAGCAGCGTTTAGGGCGTTAAATTCACCTAAGCTGTGCCCTAAATAATAATCAGGGGTTTTACCGCCTTCTTTTACATATTTTTGGTGAGTAAGGTAGTTTAGTAGGAATAATGCAGGCTGGGTATAACTTGTTTGGTTTAGTTTATTATCGGGGTTATTAAGGCAAATATCAGCTATATCATAACCCAAAGCACGGTTAGCAGCAGCAACTACATCCGGAAATTCTTTAAATAATTGTTCGCCCATGCCTTGGAACTGAGAACCTTGCCCGGGGAACATAATTACTTTAAGGGTCATTTTTTGAAATTTACCGCAAAAATATGCTTTTCTGCGAATATTTAGCTGTTTTGTTTAAAGGCGACATTTAACAGCAAAAGCTGGTCGTAAACATAACAGCTAATAATCACAAATACAGGCGCTGTTATAAGGGCTCCAAGCACATCAATAGCATAATGGGCTTTTAAATAAACAGTGGCAAAACAAATGCCGATAACAAAAGGCAAGCTACTGTAAAACAAGCTCTTGTGGTTTTTATACGCCACATAACCTAAAATAAGGGCTAAACCAACATGCGAGCTCGGAAACGCACCTGTAGGTTTTTCATACTCAAGCAAAAGATAACGCATAATTTTTCCAAAAAAATAAGGGGGCATAGGTTCTTTGGTCATGGTATCAAAATAGTACTGAGGGCCTGTAACAGGCAAAATATCATATACTATATAATACATATAAAACGAGAACACTACTACAAAAATAGGCTTATGAGATAGTTGCTTTTTACTAATGTAAAGTGTTATACAAACCACAGCTGTAATAAGATAATAGGAGAAATAAGATATATTCATCAGCTCATTAAACCAACCCTGCGACATAGTTTTTGAAAACTGCAAACTGGGCTGAAAACCCCATATAGCTTGGTCTATGCCCGAAAAATAAGCATCTAAATCCGTAGATATTATAATGTTTTTCATATAACCTGTTTCGGCATAAAAAAAACTAAGTAAAATTAAGGGGTAAAGGTTTCTAATAAGCAGAATAAACCTGCTCGAATTTTTTTGGTTTATATACGCCAGTATATATATAAATGCTACCACGCCAAACCTTGCTATAAAATGAGGCATTGGGTCTTCTAAATACGAAAACCCAAAACACATATAAATGCCCGACAATAAAATATAGAATATAGTAACTATATCAAGCGGAGAAAATAAGGCAAAGAAATTATAATTAGGTCTATTTTTCAAGTTTACACAGTACGTTGATACAGGCGGTATGTTTTATAAACCTGTGCATTTATATTTATTAAGGCTTGGTTCATCATTTCATTAGTCTCTAAAATTAAGGATGCTTCGGCAGCATTTATGCCTTTCGATCTGCCTGTTTTAATAGTTTTTGCATAAAAACAAGCTTCTATGCCAAGCTTGCGGTAACCTTCAATTACACCTAAAACAACTACGCGCATTTTATTTATTTTACCACGCCCAAATAGTAATTTAAAAATACCGGTTGGTAACAAGCGTCCTTTTTTTACATCTTTAAGCACTTGGTTTATATCCGGAAACGAAAAAGAGAAACCAACTATTTTACCTTCATTCTCAGCTACCAAACACAATTCTGGGTCCATAATTTGTTTCATATCCGCACACAAGTGCATAAATTCATTTTTTGTCATGGGTACAAAAGCCTCATTTTTTTCCCAGGCCGAATTAAAAACCACATGTGCTTTTTCAGCTTCTTCGGTAAACTTTTTCATGTTAACCGGTCTAATAGTAATGCCTTTTGTTTTTAACCTATTTTCAAATGCTTCAGAAACACGAAGTGCTTTTTCAGATACCTGTTCAGATGTTACATAGTAAGCGTAAAAATCTACTTTTTTAGCAAAGCCATACTGCTCCGCAAATTTTGAATAATAGGGTTTGTTATACCCCATCGACATCATGGGCGGTATATCAAAAGCATCTATATGCCAACCAAAAATTTCGTTGGTAGATATACTGGTAGGGCCAATAATATTGGTAAGTCCTTCTTTTTTTACCCATTCAGTTGCCGCATCAAATAGTTTTTTGGCTACTTCATAATCTTCTATGCATTCAAAAAAACCAAAAAAGCCATCGTTGCTTCCTGTAAATTTTATATGAGCACCATTTTTAATAGCTGCAATGCGCCCAACCAGTTTACTATCTTTATAAGCTAAAAACAGTTGAGCTTTACTATGCTCATAAAACGGGTGTTTGCTGGGATTTAGTAAATCTTTTTGTGCTAAATATATTTCAGGTACATAGTTTGGGTCACCTTTATATAACTCGTGTGGAAAATCTATAAAGTCTTTTATTTTATTTGGGAACGTTATTTTTTCGATAGTTATCATAATGCCAATTTTTCGATAGGGGCAAAAGTATATATAAATTCTTTTTGGTTGAATGTTAAAGTTAAGGGCTACTTAAAAAAGTTGCCGTAGCTAAACTCAATCAGTTTATCCACTTTTGCAGTAGTAGCAAAGGCTGCCTTGTAACCTGCTTCTATTTCAAGTCGCTTTAATGTCCATAATTTTTTATCATCGGGCATTACACAGGTTTCTTTATCAAAAAAATCAGCCAAATTAATTTTACTTATATCCACACTTAAGCCTGTTCCGGTAGCTTTAATAAAGGCTTCTTTAAATGCCCAAAAGGTGAATAAAATTTCAGGGTTTGCATTCCCGTTATTAAAAATCATTGCCTTTTCTTGTTCCGAAAACGAGTAGGACGAAAAAGTAGCTACATCCTGCAACTCCTTTATATACTCAACATCAACTCCCACTTCGGCATCTTTAAAAATAGCCAACAAGCCATATTTATTTCGGTGCGAAAGATTAAAAAATAAATTTGAGTTTTCCACATAAGGTTTGCCAAGCTCGGTATGGCTAAATTTTATTTCGGCAGCAGATATATTTAAATAAGCAGCTAAAACATTCCGCATAAAACGATGGTTACAAACATATTTTATGGCATGTTTTTCTTGTATAAACCGGGCGGCTTTTTCTCGCTCTTCGGTAGAAAGTATAGGAGTGTTTTTTTCAGCCACATAATCCTGTTCATTAACCGTGTATCGCCAAATGTGTAACTCGCCTTTATGTATAGTATGTGTCAAAATAGCTCTGTTAAGATGCGTAAAAGTAACCGAGTGTTTTGGTATAAGCAAAAAATCATATAAACCCGAAAGATTAAAATATCATATCTATATAGTATATTTGTTCTCTTAGTAACTTATACTTTAAATTATGTCGTGCGGTAGCGGATGCTCAACAGATAAAACAAGTGATGGTGGAAAACCTGCGGGCTGTGGCTCATCGGGTAGCTGTGCTACAGATAGTTGCAATAAGCTAACGGTTTTCGATTGGCTGTCTGATATGCAATTACCGCAAGGCGATAAACCTTTTGATGTGCTTGAGGTGCGTTTTAAAAACTCGCGCAAAGAATTTTATAAAAACCAAACTTCTCAAAATTTTCAGGTGGGCGATGTAGTGGCTGTTGAAGCTACTTCGGGTCACGATATTGGTGTCGTATCACTTGCGGGCGAGTTGGTGCGTATCCAAATGAAAAAGAAAGAAATTAATTACGATAGTGCTGAGGTAAGAAAAGTTTACAGAAAAGCACGCCCTGCTGATATTGATAAGTGGCGCGAAGTACAAGCCCTTGAAGTGGAAACCATGTACAAAGCCCGTACCCTTGCTATTACACATGGCTTAGCCATGAAAATTAGTGATGTAGAGTACCAGGGCGATAAAAGCAAAGCCATATTTTATTATACTGCCGATGCGCGTGTAGATTTTAGGGAGCTTATTAAAAGCATGGCTTCCCAGTTTGGTGTTCGTGTAGAAATGAAACAAATTGGTGCCCGCCAAGAAGCATCAAGATTAGGCGGTATAGGTTCATGCGGAAGAGAATTGTGCTGCTCTACCTGGTTAACCGATTTTAGAACTGTGAACACAAGTGCGGCACGCTATCAGCAATTATCGTTAAACCCATTAAAGTTAGCCGGACAGTGCGGTAAATTAAAATGCTGTTTGAATTACGAACTCGATTCGTATTTAGATGCCGTTAAAGATTTTCCGCAAACCGATAATTTAAAACTGGTTACAAAACAAGGCAGAGCCTTCCATCAAAAAACAGATATTTTTAAACGCCAAATGTGGTTTTCGTACGAAGGCAATGCGCAAACATTTGTGCAACTTACGGTTGACAGAGTAAAGCAAATTGTTGAGTGGAACAAACAAGGCATACACCCTGAAGAGTTGGTTGAAGAGGTGAAAATAAAAGCACCTGTGCAACCAACGAAACATCCTGATTTTGAAAACGCGGTTGGCAAAGACAGCATTAATCGTTTCGATAAAAAGAAACAGCATGGAGGAAAACAGCACCACAACAACAATCCAAACCGCAGAAGGAACAGCAACAATCCTCAAAATCAAAAAAGAAAAAATACGAAATAAACATGCAACGTGTTTTTAAAATAGTAGTTTGTTTTTTGGTTGTATGCTTTTTAGCATCGTGCAACAAAAATGTAGTGTATAGCAAGTACGAGCGCATTGAAGAAGAAAAAGGTTGGCCTGCTAAGCAATTAATAAATTTTGAAACTGAAATAGCTGATAGCAATCAGTTATACAATGTGTACATAAACGTGCGCAATGCCGAGACGTATCCATACAAAAACCTATTTATATTTTTACACACCACCTACCCAAACCTAACAACATCGGTTGACACTATTGAGTGCATTTTAGCTGATGAGCAAGGGCATTGGCTTGGTAAAGGCATGGGCGATTTGTATGATAACACTATTTTATTTAAGAAAAATGCGCACTTTAAACAAGCCGGCAAATATAAATTTGCGTTTGAACAAGCTATGCGCTACGGAAATAAAAACGAAATAGACCCGCTGTTTCTTATTATGGATGTGGGCATGACAATTGAAAAAGCAACAGAAAATTAATTTGCTTTCTGTTTTTCGTATGCTGCCTCACTAACTTCATCAGCAAACTCCTTGTAATTTAAAAGTAAGTCGTTTATAAAAACTTTTTCAGGGTACTGCTTTGCTTCTATGGTATAAGTTAATCGTTTACTGCCTACTACTTTAATTTCTTCGCACAAAATGGGCGATAGAATTTTAAAATAACTCAGTCCGTTTTTATACCGCCTATATTGCGGATATTTTATACTTTCAAGCAGAGAATTCATTGCGCAAAAATGCCATATTTTTTAGAATTAGTAGCACAACACATACATAAAAATTATGCTGGTGATTTAGATTCGCTTTGCGTAGTGCTACCTAATAAACGTGGTGGTTTATATTTAAAAAAACACTTAGCGGGTATTTTAAATAAGCCTTCGTGGATTCCTGAAATTATTTCGGCCGAAGATTTTGTAGAGAAAATATCTCACCTGCCAACTGCTTCAGAACTTACACTTACGTTTGAGTTGTATAACACTTATTGTAAAGTTGTAGAAGCCGATGCCGTTTCGTTCGAGCAATTTTTGCGTTGGGCACCCCAAGTAATGCAAGATTTTAATGAGATAGACCGGTACTTAATTGAACCCGAAACTATTTTTGAAAACCTACGCAACATAAAAGAAATTGAAAGCTGGAGTTTAGGTGAAGAGAAGCTTACTACGATGCAAGAAAATTACCTGGCTTTTATGCAAAATTTAGGCAAGGTGTATAAATTAATGAAAGAAAATGCCTTAGCGAACAAACAAGCATGGCAGGGTTTATCGTACCGGGTAGCTTATGAAAGTGTTGCAAAAAACGGTTATACGCTCCCTTACAAAAAAATACTTTTCTGCGGATTTAACGCCGTTAACTTAGCCGAAGAAAAAATAATTGCCTTTTTAGTTGAAGAAAATATTGCCGAAATATTATGGGATGCTGACACCTATTATTTAAAAGATGCAGCACAAGAAGCAGGTTCTTTTTTACGAAAACATTTTACGCGTTTTACCAAACAAAAAAACTTTGTTTCAGATGCTTTAACCACTTCGGTTAAGCATATTGAAATTACAGGTGTAGCAGGTCGTATGGCACAAGTTGCCGCAGCCATGCAAGCGCTAAATAAAATTTTAGAACAAGATACCCAATTACAAAAAACAGCCATTGTATTGGCAGATGAAACTTTATTGTTGCCTGTACTTAGCGCACTACCCGAAAAAATACATGCGGTAAACATCACGTTAGAGTATCCTACACACATTACACCTTTATACGGTTTGTATGAAGAAACTATACAGGCACACTTAAACAAAAAACCCGATGAGGCTTTTTATTTTAAAGATGTGTTATCTATCCTATACAACCCAATAGTTGCTACACTGGTTAATGATAATGTTGCCCTACACAAAACAATAAAAAAAATTAATCAAAGCAACATTATTTACCTCCGTACGGATTTATTAAAAACCTGGATGGGAGAAACCTTTACTGATATTGAGTTTCTGCTATTGCCTTTTACTTCGGTAAATGATTTTGTGTTGCGTTTATGTAAGTTCAACGAAAAGTTAATTCAAAAAACCTACGAAACAAAACACCGTTCGTTAGAGTTAGAAACCGCGCTCATCTTTCAGCAAAACTTAAACACGCTGCAACAAGCCTTTCAAAATTATCCTGAAACAAGTTTAAAGGCTTTAAAAGTTTTAGTAAAGCAAACGCTTGCTCCTAATGGAATTCCTTTTTACGGCGAACCTTTAAGTGGCTTGCAAATTATGGGTGTGCTTGAAACCCGCACACTTGACTTCGACAATATTATTATGCTGTCAGTAAACGAAAATGTTTTACCGGCAGGCAAATCAGGTGCATCTTTTATTCCCGACGATTTAAAACGCTTTTTGCAAATGCCTTTGTATAGCGAAAAGGATACTATTTATGCGTATCATTTTTACAGGTTATTGCAACGAGTTAATAAAGCCGCTTTAATTTATAATACAGAAACAGATACGTTTGGCAAGGGGGAGAAAAGTCGTTTTATAACTCAGCTTTTATCGGAGTTAAAAGAAAAAAACAAACAAGCCGTTATAGAAGAAAAGATTTTATCGCTTCCTGTAAATCAAGGTCAGCATGAGTTTGAAGTACATATACAAAAAACAGAAAGCGTATTAAACAGACTTACAGAAAAAGCACAGTCAGAAAAAGGCCTTTCTCCTACTTCGTTAAACACCTATAAAGAATGTGAACTTAAATTCTATTATCGATTTATTGCCAACATTAAAGAACCTGATGAAGTAGATGAAAACATGGAGGCATCTGCTATTGGTAACATTATTCACAACACACTTGAAAAAATTTACACGCCGCTTATAGACAAAGTTCTCACTAAAGAAAACATTTCAGCTTTAGAAAAAATATACCCGCAAACCGTAGACGAAGTTTTTATTGAACATTATAAAGAATCAGGAAACGAAAACGGCAAAAAAACAATTGCTTTGCATGTAATAAAAAAATACGTCGCTAATTTATTAGCCCACGAAAAAGAAACGATTGAAGAGCTTGAGAAGAAAAAAGAGAGCATCACCATCAGGCATCTTGAAAAAAATTTAACGGCTGATATATTTGTAAACACAAGCTCAGGTACCATTCCAATAAATTTAAGCGGCACCATTGATAGAATTGATTTTACACCCAGTACGTTTAGAATTATAGATTATAAATCGTCTGTAAAAAAGGAGTACGATACGTTTAATATAGAAAGCTTAAGCGAAGTTTTTACCGATGCCAAATACAGCAAAGTGTTGCAATTATTAGTTTACGCATGGCTTGCCTGGAAAAATAAAATTACCGAACCGGAAAAAATAAACGCCTGCATTATTCCTTTTAGGGCGCAGGAGCGTGTTTATAAAATAACCTTAAACAAACATCCATTGGTTTTAAGCTCCGATTTTTTGGCAGACTTTGAAGATAAATTATCGGCTTTTATTGCCGACATGTTTAATGCAAATACAAACTTTAACCCTACCGAAGAGTTAGAAACCTGTCAGTTATGTGCTTATCAAAGTATTTGTAATAGAAATTAAACATGAAAGCCGTTAGTTTAAGCGAGTTAAAAAAAGAGTTGCAGGAAATTCCACCTAAGGAGTTAGTAGAATTATGCGTAGCACTTGCCAAGTATAAAAAAGACAATAAAGAATTTTTGAGTTACTTGTTATTTGAAGCGCACAACAAAACAACTTTTGTAAACGAGATAAAAGCGGAAATTGACGAGCATATAACTACACTGCAAAGTCAACCTAACTTATATTACGTTAAAAAAGGTTTGCGCAAACTATTGCGTTCAATTACTAAATACAGCAAGTATATAAATGATAAAGCTACGAGTGCCGATTTGCTTATTTGCTTTTGCAGCAAATTAAAACAATCTGGCATTCCTTATCATAAAAGTCAGTTAATAGTAAACATGTACGAGCAACAGCTTAAAAAAATAAATACATTAATTAATTCGTTACATGAAGATTTACAACAAGATTATTTGCAGGATTTAGAAAATCTTATTTAGCTTCGTTCCATTAAAAACAATCGCATGAAAAATTTAAACGCCTTAATGCAAAGCATCATTGAGCTAACTACAACTATTGAAACAAAGTACCCGGAGTTGTATAAAAACTTAGATGAAACTCCTTTAACTATTGGCAAACACCCTGAAAAAGAAATAAATACAACCGACTTAAAAAACTATCTGCAAATTTTAAAAACTCAGTTAGAAGAATACATTAAAACGCACCAAAAGGCTTAATTTTTTTTCGGCTTAGGGTCATTCTTCATTTTAAAAATCTGGTTGAACTTAAACTCTATGCCTTCATCTGGTTTAAGTGCAGGCGATTGTAACAAATATCCATCTGGACTAATAAAATAATAAACAGGCAAACTTTTTATATTATACTGCCCTGCCAGTTTTTTATTTTTTCCACCATATAAAAAAGTCCATTTATAAGTAGGGTTTTGTTTTATAAAATTTTTAAAAGCCATCGTATCGTCATCTGTACAAACCGAAACAAACATTACTTTATCTCCGTATTTTTTAAAAAGCTGGTCTTGCTTTTTTAGTTCCTGTAAACAATCAGTACACCAGGTAGCAAAAAAATTCAGGTACGTGTACCGTGCTTTAAAACCGGTTAACGAAACAGTATCGTGCTTTATATTGGGAAGCGAAAAAATGGGGGCCAACTGCCCGGCGCGCATATTGTTTATGTTGCGTAAAACATCAAAAACAATTGTTTTATGCTCAGCAATTGTTGTTGAGCCTTGCAGCTGTTCTAACATCTCTTTTATTTTTTCTTTTTTAAAATGAGGCGCAAAATATAAATCAGCCAACGATTTTAAAACAACCAGTTCGCGCAATGTATCATTTTTTAATATGGGGTCGCCTTTCAATAGTTCATTTAAGTGTTTGTATTCGCCCTGTTCATTAATAGCATCTAAAATAAAATTCCCGTTTTTAGTATTGCTCTGTTTTTGCAAGTACTGTTTAAAGTATTGGTTAAAAAAACTCATGTATTCGTAATTGCCATAACTAATGGGTCTATCTAATAAATAGCGTTTAGCCAAATAAGTATGGTGCCTGCCCGTGTTTTCATTAAAAGACGCAAATGTGTAATCCACATAAGTTTTAAAATAACTTAGTTTTACCTTTTCGTAACGCTTGTTTATTTGCAACTGAAAAGAATCTAACCTTTGGTGAATTTGTTTTGTTACAAAGGCTTTATAATTTTTCTCCCAAAAAACATCAAAGCAATTATTAAAATCTATAATGCGTGCATTAAGTTCGGTACTATCTCCATTAATAATAAGGTTTACATTTTGTTCTGTTCCGTCAGCATTAAAACGCAAACTATCTTTTTCAGGAAAAACAATTCCGTATACAAAATTCGGCTGAACATAAATAACACCCGTTAAATTATCAGTTTTAATAAGGGCTATTTGTGTGCTCTTTATAGATAGACTAAGTTCAAAATTACCTCGCGCATCAACCGTATCTGATGATTGCAATGTTTGCGATTGCGTAATTAAATCATCATACAAATAAACTGAAATTTCTTTCCCCTTATGCGTAGGTGCAATGCCCCTAATGGTTACGTTTTGCGCAAACGAAATAAAAGGGGCAAGAACAAAAAACAGGAAGCTTATTTTAAAATATACTTTCATTACAACAGCTTAACGCTTTATTTAAACTAAAAGTATAAATTTTTATTTAACCTTGTTTTTCAAAGTTAGCAATAGCAGCATCTAAACGCTTCAACGAATCTTCTTTACCAAACAGCTCAAGCATTTCAAAAAGTGCCGGGCCACCACCAACGCCGGTAATGGCAACTCTAAATAACTGCATAACTTGTCCGGTTGGTATATTTAATTTTTCTGAAACCGCCTTAAAAGCATGCTCTGTTTCAGCAGCCGTAAAGTTTTGCAACGCGTTAAATGAAGCTCTTGCTTCTTTAATATATTCCAATGTTTGTGGATTCAGGCGTTTCTTTAACACCTCAGCATCATAGGCAGTTGGTGCTATAAAAAAGAAAGAACCTAAATTCCAAAACTCATTTACAAAATGGGCTTTTTCTTTTATCAATCGGCAAAAACCAATTACAAAAGGTTTGCTTGCGGTAATGTTATGCTCTTTAAGCATGGGCATAAATAAATCAGCCAACTCTTCGTCCGATTTTTTACGCAAATATTGTTGGTTAAACCATTTTGTTTTTTCAGGATCAAATTTAGCGCCTGCTTTATTTACACGCTCAAACGAAAACAGATTTATCAATTCTTCTTTCGAATAAATTTCTTGATTATTACCAGCATTCCACCCCAACATAGCAAGCATGTTTATAAACGCTTCCGGAAAGAAACCATGCTCACGGTAACCGGTATAGCTTTCTTTTGTACGCTCATCGTACCAGTTTAACGGAAACATGGGGATACCTGATTTATCGCGCTTGCTTAATTTACCATTTCCATCTGGTTTTAAAATCAAGGGAAGATGTGCCAATTTCGGCATTTGCTCTTCCAACCCTAAATAGCGGTAAATTAAAATATGTGCCGGGGCAGATGGTAACCATTCTTCGCCACGTACGGCATGAGAAATTTTCATTTCTATATCATCTACAATGTGTGCCAAATGGTACGTTGGCATTCCATCACTTTTTAAAAGTACTTTATCATCTACCTGAGATGAGTTTACAACCACCCAGCCACGTATAATGTCATTAAAACGTATCTCTTCATTACGAGGCACTTTTAAACGCACTACATAAGGCGTACCTTCAGCTAATAGTTTTTTAACCTCATCTTCGCTAAGCGTAGTTGAGTTGCGCATATTTTGGCGAGATACTGCATTGTATTGTGGTGCCACAACTTTAGCAGCCTCTAAACGTTTGCGCATTTCATCCAATTCTTCGGCCGTATCAAAAGCATAATAAGCGTGTCCGCTTTCAATTAATTTATCGGCATATTTTTTATAAATGCCTAATTCTTTACGTTCGCTTTGGCGGTATGGCGCATGCGGACCATCGCCAAAACCAACACCCTCGTTAGGCTCAATGCCACACCATTTAAGTGAGTCAATAATATATTCTTCAGCACCTTTTACATAGCGTGTTTGGTCGGTATCTTCAATGCGCAAAATAAAATCTCCGCCATGTTTTTTAGCGAACAAATAACTAAACAAAGCAGTGCGCACACCACCCATATGTAAACCACCCGTAGGACTTGGGGCAAAACGAACTCTAACGCGATTGTTGCTCATAAAAAATTTTTGCAAATATACGCTAAATGGCTAATTTGATGTCTTAAAATTTTATGGTAAAAGATTTTTTGTTGGACGTAGCCTCACTTGTATATCCACGCGTTTGTAGCGGGTGCCAGCAAAGTTTATTTAAACACGAAGAATTTATTTGCAATAAATGCTATTTAACCCTGCCCAAAACAAATTACCATTTACAGCAGGAAAATCCCATTGAGAAAATATTTTTTGGCAGAGCCAATATTAAAGCTGCCAGCAGTTTTTTGTTTTTTCAGAAAAAAGGGAGTGTGCAAAAACTACTTCACGCCTTAAAATATAAAAACAAACCTGAGGTAGCTCAACTTTTAGGTAAATGGTACGGACAAGATTTAAAAAAGAGTGATGCCTTTTCCAATATAGATTTTATCATTCCTGTACCGCTTCATAAAAAAAGAATGCAAAAGCGAGGATACAATCAAAGTGAACATTTTGCAAAAGGCTTAAGCGAGGTGTTACACATTCCCGTTATTACGAATGTGCTAATCAAAAGTAAGTTTACCGAAACACAAACTCATAAAACCCGTGAAGAACGTGCGGAAAATATTTCCACATCATTCAACCTCCAAACCCCAGAAATCATACAAAATAAAAATATTCTATTGGTTGATGATGTTATAACTACAGGTGCCACTACCGAGGCCTGCATTCTTAAACTGCAAGAAAATACAAATGCCAACATTTCCTTAGCCTCTATTGCTTATGCCATACTTTAAATTATTGTTGCATGAATATTAAAGAAGCACTTTTAAAAGAACACTCTAAAACTCAAATGCAAAAAATTGTTGCCTATGTGGGTAACGATAAAAAAAGGTTTGCCGAGCTAATCACCCTTATGCTTACAGCCGAGTATAGAGTTGCTCAACGCGCGGCATGGCCTGTGTCGTATTGTATAGAAACCAATAAAGATTTAATAAAACCCTGGTTCGCTAAAATGATAAAAAAACTGGGCGAAGAAAACGTACACCATTTCATAAAACGCAACACTTTGCGCGCGTTAGAGTTTGTTGATATCCCTGAAAAATATTGCGGAACCTTATATGATATTAGTTACACTTTTTTACACAGCATAAAAGAGCCTATTGCCGTGCGTGTTTTTGCATTAAGCGTATTAGGTAATATTTCTAAAAAATATCCTGAATTAAAAACAGAAGTTATACATAGTGCCGAAAGTCTTTTGCACTGTGGCATCCCTGCACTTGAAAGCAGAAGCAAAAAGGTTTTAAAGCAAATTAAAACCCTTTAGCTTTCTCAGTTTATTAAGGCAGTACAGGTGCTTGCGGACAATTTGCTAACCCCGCTTTAGCTTGTGCATGATTCGGGTTTAGCTTTAAGCATTGGTTAAATGCGGCTGATGCTTTTGCATAATCACCTAAAGAAAACGCTGCGCCACCCAAGTTATACCATATTTCAGGGTCTTGTGGAAAAATTTTCGACGCACGCTCAAACCAGTAGGCAGAGTTTTGCAACTTCTTATCCTTAGCATCCTGAAACGCTTGTTGTATATATACATTTGAAAGCACACGGTAGTAACTTACCAAATAAGGGTTACTTGGATATAAGCGATACGCCGTTCCCCAAGTTTCTTCGGCTTTATTATAATCACGTAATTTAAAATAGGCCAAACCTAAATTCAAATACCCGTTTACATATTTAGGGTGCAACTCTAAAGCATGGTTTAAATAGCCTTTTGCTTTCTCCAAATATTCAACTTCGTGTTTTTTGTTTTCAGGGCGTTCCGATAAATCAATCCAACGTGCTCCCGCGTTACCTAAACAAAGCACCGAGTTAGGCATTACATCCACATCATGCGTAAAAAGTGTAATATCGTTTTTCCAAATCTCGTTGCGGGTTATAGTTCTAATACCGCATAGTACAGTTAAAACAATAAGTACCGACCATAATAAGGCTTTGTGAACTTTTTCGGATGTGATTTTCTTTCTGGCTTCTTCTGTAAAAATCCAGGCTATACAAACTGCCCAACCTAACGAAGAGTGAAAAATCAAACGTTCACCCATAGTCGCCCCAATATCAATCAGTAAATTACATATCATTAAAAAATTAGCGAAAAAGAAAACCAAGCCCCAGGCAACCGGATGCTTTTTGCGAAATAATTTATAAGTAAGAATTGCTAAGCTTATATAAATAGCTAACGACAACCAAACCTCAGGACTTGTAAAATGACGATAAGGGATACTATTATACGAGTAATCAGAGCTTAATACATAAGGGAAGAAAAGCAGTATAAAATATTTTAACCATACAAAAACCTTAGTAGCTTTCATTTGGTCTCCACGTGCTAATAAATAAGGGTTATTTAAAAGCTCTGTATCCGGAATGCCTGTTTTAGCCACTACAATAGAGAACCTTATCATAAAGTAAACAACCAAAGCAGCTCCTAATGCAGCAAATAATTTAAAGAATTTACTAAAAGAAAAATTATCGATAAATAAATAAAGTGTAGCAGGTATAACCAAAACCAACGTTACCGCGTACTCTTTTGATAGCAGAGCTAAAAAATAATGTACGGCACTCCAAACTATGTATTTATTTTGCCTTGTTTCAGCATACTTAAATATATTTATAAAGGTGAGGCATATAAATATCATAGAGAAAATCTCATCCCTACTCTTCATGTTGGCAACCACTTCCGTATGTATGGGGTGAATGCAAAAGAGCAGAGCCGCCACAAAAGCCATATCGGGGTACTTGCTAAACAAATGGTTTTTAAACATGGCGTATATCAGCAACACACAAAGCACATAAAACAACACGTTATTAAAGTGCCTTAACATACAGCCTTTGGTAAGGCAATCATTATCATTATATAATCCGTCCTTATTTATATCCTCATCGGCATCAGGCTTGCCATTTAAATTTTCATCCCAACAATTAGCGGGGGGTAAATGCCCATCAGGATACTTGCCTATAAACTCCTGTTCAATAGCAAAACTCACAATAGATAAAGGACGATAACGACCACCCGCCAACTGAGCTTTAGCATTCATTTGCTTATAAAAACTATGATAGGCATCGCGTTTCATAATACTATCTATGCCGCCAAAACCTTCCATCACATATTCGTTTTTATGAATAACGATACCATCATCCAGCGCAAACTCGTTTTTTATAGTGTTTATGTAAAAAATAAAGCCAATTAAACCTAATATAATGTAAGGAACAATGGGTTTGCTAAACGGAAAAAGCGTGTACGGTTTTATGGTTGGTATAAATAAATCTGAGTTGGTTTTTTGTTTAGCCATATAATTTCTAAAAATTGAAACACAAATATAGTTTTTTTAGATAAGCAAATAAACGCGGCCTAAAATTCTCTTTTGAAATGTTTTAATAATTCTTTTACCGAAAACGTTTAACAGAGCTTACTTTTGCGAGGCTTTGAAATTTTTAAATAAAATAGCATTTTTTTTCTTCGCACTTTTTTGCTGTGTTAGTTTGCACTCGCAATCGTACGAGCAAGGCAGTACTAATTTTTCTGCACCAAAAAAATACGATGCCAATACAACCACCCGCATACTATTTATTTTTGATGATTCGTTTAGCATGTTTGGTAAATGGGGCAACGGCACTAAAATAGATGTATCTAAAAAATTAATGGGCGAGTTTTTAGATTCGCTTCAAAACACCCCTAAACTTCAATTGGCGCTGCGTTGCTACGGGCATCAAACTCCTTTCAAACCCAATCGTAACTGTCAGGATACTAAATTAGAAGTGCCTTTTGATGGTGCTTTTATCAATTGTAAAAAAATAAAAGATCGCATTAACAGGTTACAGCCAACCGGTACAACCCCCATTGCTTATTCCTTAGGCGAAAGCGCAAACGATTTTCCGCCATGCGATAATTGCCGCAACATAGTTATTTTAATTACCGATGGCATTGAAGAGTGCGATGGCGACCCTTGTGCGGTATCATTAGCTTTACAGAAAAAAGGAGTTTTTCTTCGTCCGTTTATTATTGGCGTTGGCTTAGATGTAAAGTTTGCTGATGTGTTTGGTTGCATGGGTAAGTTTTATGATGTAAGTAATGAAGCCAACTTTAAGCAGGTTATGAAACTGGTTTTTATTGAAGCCATATCTCAAACAACGGTACAGGTAAATTTATTAGACACCTACAAAAAACCAAGTGAAACGGATGTTACCATGACTTTTTATAATCAAAAAACGGGAGAAGTTAAATATAATTATTTACACACGCTTAATCATCGTGGTAACCCCGATACCTTGGTTTTAGACCCTGATGTAACCTATAAAATGGTAGTGCACACCATTCCGCCACAGGTAAAAGAAAACATTGTGCTGCAAAAAGGCAAGCATAATATTATTCCGTTAGATGCCCCGCAAGGTTACTTAAACCTGCAAACCGATGGCCCTATTGTATACAAATCATTACAATGTATGGTAAGAAAAAATGCAGAAGAAAAAACCTTAAACGTGCAAGAATTTGCTACTACCGAAAAATATATTACAGGCAAATATGATTTAGAAATACTGAGCTTGCCACGCATTAAACTACCTAATATTGAAATAAAGCAAAGTTCAACCAACGTTATAAAAATTCCTTCTGCTGGTATCATCTCTATTAATAAAGGCAATTTGGGCTACGGTAGCGTTTATTTAGAGAATGGTAAAAAATTAGAGTGGGTTTGTAATTTAATTGAAGGTCAGCAAACAGAAGTTTTTTATCTTCAACCCGGAAATTACAGAGTTGAGTTTCGTTTAAAAACACAATTAGAGTCAGAAAAAACAGTAGAGAAAAAATTCACCATAGAATCAAATAAAACAACCGCAATAAGCTTATTTTAATTATGAATAAAAAATTCCCTTACACCGAAAAGAAAGATACACGTTCAGGCTTTGGCGTTGGCCTGCACGAACTTGGAAAGAAAAACCCTAACGTGGTTGCCTTGTGCGCCGACTTAACAGGCTCATTAAAAATGGATGCTTTCTTAAAAGACTTTCCGGAACGTTTTTTTCAAATAGGCATTGCCGAAGCTAACATGATGGGCATTGCGGCAGGTTTAACCATTGGCGGTAAAATTCCGTTTACAGGTACTTTTGCTAATTTTTCTACCGGCAGGGTTTATGATCAAATACGTCAATCAATTGCCTATAGCGGCAAAAATGTAAAAATTTGCGCATCGCATGCCGGGCTTACACTTGGCGAAGATGGGGCTACACACCAAATATTAGAAGACATTGGCTTAATGAAAATGTTGCCGGGCATGGCAGTTATAAACCCTTGCGATTTTAACCAAACAAAAGCAGCCACTATGGCAATTACCGATTATGAAGGGCCTGTTTATTTACGTTTTGGCCGACCAGTAGTTCCTAATTTTACACCTGCCGATCAAAAATTTGAAATTGGTAAAGCCGTTGTTTTACAAGAAGGAAAAGATGTTTCTATTTTTGCTACAGGTCACTTGGTTTGGAAAGCCATTGAAGCCATTGAAATATTAGAGCAAAAAGGCATTAGTGCCGAGCTAATAAACATACACACTATAAAACCTTTAGATGACGCCGCTATTTTAAAATCAGTAGCTAAAACTAAATGCGTGGTAAGTGCCGAAGAGCATCAAATGAATGGTGGCTTAGGTGATAGCATTGCGCAATTACTATCTCGTAACACACCTGCCCCACAAGAGTTTGTAGCGGTTAACGATAGTTTTGGCGAAAGCGGTACACCCGAAGAGTTAATGCAAAAATATGGTTTAGAAGCCACAAACATTGTAGAAGCTGCTTTAAAAGCTATTGCAAGAAAAAAGTAATTTTTGCCAGCTATATTTGATTCTTTATTACTGCTTGTCATTTCGACCGAAGGGAGAAATCTTTATTTGTGATTAGTTTCTAAGTTCTAATTTTTTGAACTTGCTAAGCACAAAATTGTTTACAAATAAAGATTTCTCAGTCGTTCCTCCTTCGAAATGACATAGGTGGTTGTTTTTTCGCGTTATCCTACAATATAATCTTATCATTTTAAAAAGCGAACTGCTTTTTAAAAAACTCCCACACAACAACACCTGCACTAACAGCAATGTTTAGCGAGTGTTTGGTGCCGCCCTGTGCAATTTCAATTACGGCATCGCACTCGGCAATTACATTTTGTTGCACCCCATCTACTTCGTTTCCAAAAATAAGAGCGTACTTTTTAGTTGTGTCAATGGTAAAGTTATGCAACTGTATGGCCTGCTGTGTTTGTTCAACCGCACAAACAGTATATCCGCTTTGTTTTAATTGCCAGGTTACATGCATTATATCGCTTTCATGTTTCCAAACTACACTTTCGGTAGCACCTAATGCGGTTTTATTTATTTCTTTATTTGGCGGGGTACCTGTAAAGCCACATAGGTAAAGGGCTTCAACCGCAAAGGCATCGCAGCTTCTAAAAACCGAACCTACATTATGCAAACTTCTTACATTATCTAACACCACTATTAATGGGATTTTCTTGGTATTTTTAAATTCCTCCAGCGTTTTTCTGCCTAATTCTTCGTTTTTCAGCTTTAAATCCATATAAAGTTTAATTTTTTTATTTTAGAAAGTATGTTTATTATTGCGTCTTGAAAGAAACTTTTATTAAAACAATAAAACATGCAAAATAATACAATTAAATTATTATCGGTTGTTGCAGGCTCGGCAATTTTACTTACGGCTTGTGACGGGTTGGGTAAAATGGTTAAAAAACAAGACCTAATTACGCACGATGTTAGTCCAAAACCTTTAGAAGAGAAGGCAGATAGCGTTGCCTTTACCATTTCAGGAAAATATCCTGCTAAAGTTTTTGCAAAAAAAGCAACTGTAACAATAACTCCGGTAATTGTATATAACGGCGGTGGCGAAAAAGCCCTTGAGCCAATTGTATTATTAGGCGAAAAAGCAGTAGGTAACGGTCAAAAAATTCCTTTTGATAAAGGGGGTGCATATACCAAAACATTTAGTACTGGTTACGAGCCGGGCATGAAAAATGCTAAACTTGAAATACGTGCAAAAGGTGCTGTAAAAAAGAAAGAAAAAGAATTTAAAGGTGTTAAAATTGCTGATGGAACCATCATTACACCGCTTTTAGTTCGTAACGACGAAAAAGGAATTTTTGCAAAAGATGCTTTTGTAAAAACAACTCCAATGAATCAGGTTACGCATATATACTATACTATCAACCAATCAAACGTTCGTGCTGAAGAAATGAAATCGGAAGAAATGAAAACGGTTTCTAAATTCATTATGGATAATTTGAGCAACATGTGGTATGAGTTTAAAGGCATTGATGTATCTGCATACGCTTCACCGGATGGAGAAACTGATAAAAACGAGCATTTAGCTCAAGACCGTGCAAAAACTGCTACCGATGCAATGGTTGGTACATTTAAAAAACACGAAAACAAAAAAGTAACTTTTGGTAAAACTAAAGACCAATACAAAACCGTAACAACTCGCGAAGACTGGGAAGGTTTTAAAGCTGCTATGCAGGCTTCGAACATGAAAGATAAAGACTTGGTTTTACGTGTACTTACTATGTACTCTGACCCAGAACAACGTCGTAAAGAAATTAAAAACTTAGCGGCTACTTATAAAGAGTTAGCAGATCAAATTTTACCAAAATTACGTCGTGCTGAAATAACCATTATGGTTGACAAAAAATCGCGTACCGACGAAATGATTTCTCGTTTAGCTACTACTAACCCTGATTCTTTAAGTGTTGAAGAATTACTTTACGCGGCTACTTTAACTACTGATTTAAACACTAAATTAAGCATTTACCAAGCAGCTGAAAAACAATATGGCACTGATTGGAGAACAAGCAACAACTTAGGTGTAGCTTATTTAATGAATAACAAAGTTGATGATGCAAAAGGTGCTTTTGACCGCGCTTCTAAAAACGCTAACGGTAATGCCATTGTAATGAACAACACAGGTATCATTTACTCTAAACAAGGTGACCGCAAAACAGCTATGGACTATTATAACAAAGCTTCTGGTGCCGGTGATGAAGTTAACTACAACAAAGGTATCTTAAACATCCGCGATGGTAAATATACTGATGCAGTTACAAACTTTGGAAGCTACAAAGGCTTTAACTTAGCTTTAGCTCAATTATTAAACGGTAACCCTGAAAGTGTTGCAGGTACTATTGATGCAAGCAACGAAAAAGATATGGCTATGAGCTTCTACTTAAAAGCAATTGCTTCTTCACGTAAAGGTGATGCTACAGGTGGATTAGCTTTCTTAAAAACTGCTATTGAAAAAGACGCATCTTTAAAAGCTATGGCTAAAGATGATTGCGAATTTTTAAAATGGAGAGATAACGCTGATTTTAAATCGTTAACTAACTAAGATTTTAAAATATCAAAAACTAAAAGCCCTCTGTTAACCGCAGGGGGTTTTTTATTTAGGGTAACTAAAGTGGGTGGGTGGACCAGTTTACCTATACGCCTTGTACCAACCCACCCACTTTTATTAAATGGTGAGTGTAATTGAGTAGTCTAATCCCAAATAAAAAGTGGTGTACTATTCCAAAACATATAGGCACTTTGGACAATACAACATTATATATATTTATATAGGTACAAGGTTTGGTTTAGTATACCAAAACTTATACCCTGTACCACTTGTATTAATACATATATATTACTTTATTATTACTTTGTTATTACTTTTTTTGAATGCGTAGTTAGTTGTACGCTGGGTTTATAAAAACTGGGTGGGTTGGTACAAGGCGTATAGGTAAACTGGTCCACCCACCCAGTTGGGCAATAAAAAACCCTCCAACATTTCTGCGAAGGGTTTTAAACTTAAAGAGTTTTACTTGCTTTTAATCTCTTCTGCCAAATAAACGTAATAGCATTAAAAATAAATTGATAAAATCTAAGTAAAGAGATAAAGCCCCCATTAAACCTATTTTAGCTCTTCCTTCACCTGAAAATTCATCATCCATGTTTTTAATTTTTTGTACATCGTAAGCTGTTAAACCGGTAAATACAATTACACCAACAATGCTGATGATATAATCCATCATTGGGCTTTTGGTAAAGTAATTGATTAACGAAGCAATAATCATCCCGAAAAGAGCCATCATTAAAAACGAGCCCATTTTAGTTAAGTCGGTTTTAGTAGTTGCACCTAACAAAGCCATTACACCAAACAACACCGCTGTTGATGCAAACACTTTATAAATTGTTCCTATTTTGTAAGCCATAAAAATAAAACTCAAGCTAATGCCGTTAATGGCGCTATAAGCAATAAATAAACCTAACAAAACAGGGAAAGAAAATTTTTGCCACCCAAAAGACATAGCCAATACAAAGCCAAGTGGTGCTAGCATAACTGCCCAACCAAGTATAGATAAGCTTGCTCTTCCATCTTCACTAACGTTATATAAATAAGCAATTAATGATTCGTTAAAGCCAAATAGTACTGAAAAAGCTGCTGATATACCAAGTGCTAAAAACATCCAGCCAAAAGCTGAACTTAATAATGATTTTGATTTTGTAGTTTCTGTGGTATCCAAAAACTGGTCAATGTTTGTTTTTTTATAGTTTTCCATTTTTTAAATTAATTATAGTACAAATTTACGCTTTTAAAACGATTGTAAATAAAAACTCCCGCTATTTGGTAGCAGGAGTTTTGCAATTGGTGAGTTAATAAGTACTAATAGTAAACCATTCTTTTTACTTCGGCTAATTGTTTAGAGAAACGAATAACCTGACGTGTATAACCATATTCGTTATCGTACCAAACATATAACACAACGTTCTTTTTATCGGGCGATACAATAGTTGCCTGACTGTCAAACACCGAAGGACAAGGGTTGCCAATAACATCGGTAGAAACTAATTCGTTAGAAAAAGCATATTGTATTTGCTCTACCAAATTACCTTCTAACGCATATTTTTTCATCAGCTCGTTAACCTCTTCTTTAGTTACTTCTTTATTAATAGAAATATTTAAAATAGCTAACGATACGTTTGGTGTTGGTACACGCACCGAGTTAGCGGTAAACTTACCCGATAGTTGAGGCAACACTTTTTTCAAAGCACTTTCGGCACCTGTTTCAGTAATAACCATGTTTAAGGCAGCGCTTCTACCACGACGATATTTTTTATGGTAGTTATCTAGTAAGTTTTGGTCGTTAGTGTATGAATGCACCGTTTCAATGTGTCCGCGTTGTACGCCAAGTTCTTTATCAACTACATATAAAATTGGCATAATAGCATTGGTGGTGCACGATGCCGCTGAAAATATATTATCAGCTTTCATATCAATGCTTTCGTGGTTAACTCCATACACTACGTTTGGTATATCTTTAGCAGGGGCGGTAAGTAAAACTTTGCCAACGCCTTTTGCTTTTAAATGGCGGCTTAATTCAGCTTTATCTCTAAACACACCTGTGTTGTCAATTAATAGCGCATCATTAATGCCAAACTTTGTATAATCTACATCTTCCGGGTTTTTAGCATCAATCATGTGCACAGTATGCCCGTTAATGATTAAAGCGCTATTTGCCACATCTTCAATTACAGTTCCCGGAAAAGGACCATGTACAGAATCGGTACGTAATAAATCAGCACGTTTTACAATCTCTTCAGCACTGTTGCCACGGGTAACAATGGCACGTAAACGTAATTGTTCGCCTTTACCTGCTTGCGCAATAATTTCGCGGGCAGCTAAACGGCCTATACGGCCAAAACCAAACAACACCACATCTTTTGGTGTAATGCTGTGTTTTTGCGAAGTAAAATCTTTTAGTTTATGATTAATAAAATCGGTTGCAGATTTATGTTTGCCTTTTTCCTGATACCATTCAAAAGCCAGTTTACCAATATCGATTTTAGATGCGCAAATATTTGGAGCATTATAAATTTCGTGCGCCAACAAAACAGTATCTTTTACGGTAATAGGTTTTTTTACAATGTCTTTTGCATACATGTGCAGTTTCATAATTTCACTTGCACTGCGGTCAACCAACTGGTTACGAAACAAAACCAATTCAATAGATTTTTCGAACCATAATTTGCCAATGGTACTAATTAAATCAATGGTTGCTTTTTCTTGTTCAATCCAATCGTTTAATTGCTCCTGATAACCTGCGTTTACTTTTTCTAATGTACCTGCACTCATTGTTGTATGTTTTATTATTTAGTTTTTGATTTGTAATTACAAAGACAAAATAAAAAACCGCCTGTGATATGCAGACGGTTTTTCGTTAAAGGTTTAGCCTAAATATTGTTGCAATAATTTGCTTCGGCTGCTGTGGCGTAAACGGCGTACCGCTTTTTCTTTTATTTGACGTACACGCTCGCGGGTAAGGTCAAATTTAGCGCCTATTTCTTCTAAGGTTAATCCGTGTGGAATGCCTATGCCGAAAAATAATTTTATTACATCACGTTCGCGTTCTGTTAGAGTAGATAATGCACGGTCAATTTCTTTAGAAAGTGATTCGTTCATTAATTGCCCATCAGCACGAGGCGAATCGTGGTTTACCAATACATCTACCAACGAACCTTCTTCACCTTGTTGAAAAGGAGCATCCATAGATACATGGCGACCAGACACCTTCATGGTATCCATAATTTTATCTTCAGGTAAATCTAATATTTTAGCTAATTCTTCGGGGCTTGGCTCGCGCTCATACTCCTGCTCTAATTTAGAATACGCTTTATTAATTTTGTTTAACGACCCAACTTGGTTAAGCGGTAAACGTACAATACGGCTTTGCTCCGCTAAAGCTTGTAAAATACTTTGGCGAATCCACCATACAGCATACGATATAAATTTAAAACCACGTGTTTCATCAAAACGTTTAGCGGCTTTAATTAAACCTAAATTTCCTTCGTTAATTAAGTCGGGTAAACTTAAACCTTGGTTTTGATACTGCTTAGCTACCGATACAACAAAGCGTAAGTTAGCACGGGTAAGTTTTTCAAGGGCGTTTTGGTCTCCATCACGTATCTTCTTGGCTAACTGAACTTCTTCTTCAGCCGTTATAAGTTCTTCGCGACCTATTTCTTGTAAGTACTTGTCGAGAGAAGCACTCTCGCGATTGGTAATTGATTTGGTTATTTTAAGCTGTCTCATCTATTATATAATAATATAAAATCAATAAAAGAACGTAATTAAGGCCGCAAAAGTATGGCAATAATAAATCAAATCAAAATTATGTTACGAAAGCGTTAAATAATGTAGATGAATGCTTTAGTAGCTTAGATAAGGCATGCTTTTAACATTATATTTGTCAACCTAAAAATGGCTCTAATAAACTCTATAGCAAGCTGGTTCATGAAAAAACGCATGCACCAAATAGAGTTGTTTATGAAATATCCGCACGATGTACAGGACGAGTGGCAGAGGAAACTAATCCGCTCGGGCAGAGACACCGAATTTGGCAAAAAACACCAATTTTCATCCATTTCTTGTTATCCCGATTTTAAAGAACAAATTCCTTTACAGGATTACGAGTCGTTAAAGCCATTAATAGAACGAGTTAGGCGGGGCGAACAAAACATTTTATGGAATAGCGAGATTAAGTGGTTTGCCAAAAGCAGCGGCACCACCGATAAAAGCAAGTTTTTGCCCGTAAGTAAAGAAAGTTTAGATGGTTGCCATTATAATGGTGGCAGAGATATGGTTACCCTGCATTGCGTAAACAACCCTGATACTGAGCTTTTTACAGGCAAAAACCTGGCACTTGGCGGTAGCCACCAAACACAATACACAGGCAGTTATGAATCTTATCATGGCGATGTAAGTGCCATTGTGATACAAAACTTACCCGTGTGGGCCGAGTATTTTAGAGCCCCCGATTTAGAAATTGCCCTGCTTGATAACTGGGACGAAAAACTGGATAAAATGGCACGTGCCACCATGCAGGAAAACGTTACCAGCATGGCCGGAGTCCCTTCGTGGATGTTGGTTTTAACCCGCAGAATATTGCAGTACAAAAACGCCACATCTATAAAAGAAATTTGGCCCAATTTAGAAGTCTATTTTCATGGCGGGGTGAGTTTTACCCCCTACCAAAATCAGTTTAAAAAACTGTTTGCAGATAGTGGAGTAAAGTATATGCAAATTTATAATGCATCTGAAGGGTTTATTGGTTTACAAGACCAGCCAAATAGTGAAGAAATGCTGTTAATGCTCGATTATGGCATTTTTTATGAGTTTATTCCTCAACCCGAAATAAACAAAGTAAACCCAAAAGTTTGCCACATTGCCGAAGTTGATACAGAAACTATTTACGAGGTGGTTATAACCACTAATGCCGGTTTATGGCGTTACCGTTTGGGAGATACTATACAGTTTACATCCTTAAGTCCATACAGGTTTATTATTACGGGCCGAACCAAGCATTACATAAATGTTTTTGGCGAAGAATTGATGATACACAATGCCGAACAAGCCTTAAAAATTGCCTGCGAAAAAACCCATGCCCAAATAAGCGAATATACTGTGGCGCCTGTGTTTACAGACGAAAACCACGGCAAGCACCAATGGCTGATAGAGTTTGAAAAAGAGCCTAATAACCTTGATTTTTTTACCGAAATACTGGATAAAACCCTAAAGCAAATCAACTCCGATTACGAGGCAAAACGTTACAATAATTATGTAATAAAGCTGCCTGAAGTGAAGAGTTTACCCAAAGGAACTTTTTACAAATGGTTAAGCAGCAAAAATAAGCTGGGAGGACAATATAAGGTGCCTCGTTTGCAAAACAACAACACTATAGTCAACGAAATTTTAGGCATAATTTAAGTTAAAGAAAGTACTTAATTTGTTTGCAGATAAAAAAATTGTTCTAACTTGCAACGAATTAAGATTTTCATAAATTTTCAGTTATGTCGAAAAAAACAAGCAAAAAAACGATTAAAAAGGTCGTTTCGAAGAAAAAAGCAGGCAATTCCAAATCTTCTAAATCTGTAGCTAAAAAAAGCAAAGTTGTTAAAAAAATAGCTCCTAAAAAACCGAAAGCAGCAAAAAAAGTTGTTGCTAAAAAGAAGGTTGTTGCTCCTAAAAAAGTTGCTAAACCGGTTGCAAAAAAAGTGCAAACTAAAAAAGCAGTGCCGGCTAAAAAAACAGCTAAGCCTGTTGTAAAAGCAAAAGCGGTAGTTGTAAAAAAAGAGAAAGTAGAAAAACCTGTTAAAGCTGCTAAGCCATCAAAAATAGCGGTCGTAAAATCGGCATCTACTAAAAATTTAAAAACTATTTTTCAACCGGCTAAAAAAAATACGGTAGAAAAAACTGAAAAACATATTCCTGATCCTCCGGGAAAATATGAGTTAGAGTACATCATCCACACCTCTACGCCTATTTTATTTGAATTTTTAACCACACCAAGTGGTTTATCTGAGTGGTTTTGCGATGATGTAAATATCAGAGATAACGTATATTCTTTTCAGTGGGATGAAAATTTACAAAACGCCCGCTTAATTAAATTTATTGAAGAAAGCGTAGTGCGTTACCAATGGTTAGATAAAAACGATAACAGCTATTTTGAATTCAGAATTGAGCGCGATGATTTAACGAACGATATATCTTTAATTGTAGCTGATTTTGCTGATACCCCTGAAGACAGACATTCATCAAAACTTTTATGGGACAGCCAAATAGATAAATTACTTTCTGTTTTAGGCAGCCACTAATCCTTAGTTATTTTTTCTTTTATATTTCCACCTGCGGTGGCTCCACAGCCATATTTCGGGCTGTTGTATAATGTCTTTCTCCAACCTGCGTGTGTGTGCTTCAGATATTTGCCCTTCCGTAGTTTCTTTCGGATTATCAAAAAGCAATTCGGCAAAAATTTCATAGCGACCGCGTTTCCATCTTTTAATGCTTACGTACACTACCGGGTAATTAAACTTTTGTGCAATTTTTTCGGTGCCTGTAAACACAGGTGTATCTTGGTTTAAAAAGTTTGTCCAATAAGCGTTTTCAGGAAACGGAGTTTGATCGGCAATAAAAGCTGTTGCCGTTATGTCTTTACGGTTAGTAACCATATCGCGCAGCGTACTTTTCATTTCAATAAGTTTGGTACCTAAGCGGGTGCGCATTTTTATAATCAACTTATTAAAATAAGCATTGCTTAACTGGTGGTAAAGCACATATAGCTGGTGCTTGCTATTATCAAACACCGTACCCGCCCACTCCCAGTTACCAAAATGCCCCATTACTATAATAACGCTTTTTTGCTGCGCATAATAACTATCAAAAAGTTTTTGCGCATCTTCATTCATCTTACAACGTGTAAGCATAGTTTTTTTAGATACGGTAAGTGTTTTAAAAGTTTCTAAAAACAAATCGCATAAGTATCTGTAAAAATCAACGCATATTTTTTTCAGCTCCGCTTCTGTTTTTTCAGGAAACGAATTGCGTAAATTTTCCATCACCACTTTTTTCCGGTAACCCAATACATAGTACATGATTACAAAAAACAAATCAGATACACGGTACATCAACCAAAAAGGAAGAAGAGAAATTAAATACAAAAAAGGAAGTGCTATGTAATAAATTACAGCTTGCATAAATGCTTAATAGGCTCTAATAAGTTTGCCTTCCATAAAATGCACAAAGGCTTTATTAGCTACTTTGTTACCACCGGGAGTTGGGTAATTACCTGTAAAATACCAATCGCCTAAGTTATCAGGACAAGAACTATGCAAGCCTTCTATTGATTGGTAAATAATTTGCAGCTCCGCTTTTAATTCTTTCGGCTTTAATAATTGTGCAATTTTATCTGACACTTCTTGCGCAGTAAACGAACTATAAATTTCTTTTACCACATTAACCTGTTCTTCTTTTGCAAGCGCTAATTGGGCTTTTGCTTTTTCGTAAACTTGCTCAATAATGTTTTCTTTACCACGTTCTTTCAATAATGAAATAGCTGCTTCAAAAGCAATAAATTTATTTAGCACAGCCATATCAATGCCATAACAATCAGGAAAACGAATTTGTGGCGCTGACGAAACAACTACTATTTTCTTTGGCTCCAGTCTGTCTAATATTTTTAAAATGCTTTGTTTTAATGTAGTTCCTCTAACAATAGAGTCATCCATTACCACCAATGTATCAACTCCTTTACGAATAATGCCATACGTAATGTCATAAACCAAACTTACTAAATCATCACGGTGCGCATCATCTGTAATAAAGGTGCGTTGCTTGGCATCTTTTAAAACAATTTTTTCTATGCGCGGATGTACATCCAGTAAATCATTAATTTCTTTAGCAGATAAATTTTTATCTGCAGCAAGTTTTTTTGTTTTCTCTCTGTTTAAATGATCACGCATGCCATCAACCAAACCGCCAAAAGCAACCTCAGCTGTGTTAGGAATGTAACTGAAAACCGTATTTACTAAATCGCCATTAATGGCTTTTAAAACAGGGTCTACCATGTTAGAACCTAAACTATGGCGCTCCGAATATATACTGGCATCATTTCCGCGCGAAAAATAAATTCGTTCGAAAGAGCAGGCTAATCTTTTTTGAGGTTCGTTTATTTGTTCTTCGCTTACTGTGCCATCTTTTTTAATAATAACAGCATGCCCGGGTTTAACTTCTTTTACATCCTCTATCTTAATATCAAACACGGTTTGAATAATTGGGCGTTCTGAACAAACTACGGCGATTTCATCATCATGGTAATAATAAGCAGGTCGAATCCCGTTTGGATCACGTAATACAAAAGCATCTCCATGCCCAATTAAACCACCCATAACATAACCACCATCCCAACGTTTGCTGGCCTCGGTGAGTATAGCAGCTACATCTAAATTTTTTGCAATAAGGTCAGAAATTTCAGCATTATTATATCCCTGTGCTTTGTAAATGCGAAATAATTTATCGTTTTCTACTTCTAAAAAATGACCTATTTTTTCCATTACGGTAACCGTATCCGCTTTTTCGCGCGGGTGCTGACCAAGTTCTACCAACTGTTCAAAAAGCTCATCAACATTGGTTAAATTAAAATTACCGGCAACAACCAGGTTACGTGTTTTCCAATTATTCTGGCGTAAAAACGGATGACAACTTTCTATATTATTTTTACCGAATGTGCCATAGCGTAAATGTCCTAATAACAGTTCACCCAAAAACGGAAGATTTTTTTTCTGCCAGTCTACTTCGTTATATTCATCAGGAAATTGTTTACGGGCATCATTAAACTTATCGTGTATCTGTGTAAAAATATCTAAGGTTGCACGTGTGCGCACCGACCGAAGCCTATCAATATACTGTGTGCCGGGTTCTGTATCTAATTTAATGGTAGCAACGCCTGCACCATCTTGCCCACGGTTTATCATTTTTTCCATTACCAAATAAAGCTTGTGCAGGCCAAAACGAGCCGAGCCGTATTTTTTTCTGTAGTAAGGTAATGGTTTTAAAAGGCGGATGAGTACAATGCCGCACTCGTGGTTAATCTTGTCGCTCATGGTGCTGCAAAGTTAATGTTTTTAGTAGGATTATCTTTCTATAAATTTTCACGTACTTCTAACATTTTTTAAGGTTTT
>JABDDQ010000013.1 GCA_013287545.1 Bacteroidota bacterium
GGCAGATTTTGATGACGCCCGAGGCGGCATTAGTTATGGCTGGAAGTGGGGTTCGATTAGTTTGCTGAAAGATAATTTTGCATGGGGAAATAATTACAATGGCTCAAATATTTTTTCGGGCAGACAGCCTTCGTTTGCCTATTTACACTACAAACTAAAGCCTGCTAAGTGGCTTGAATATAATTATATACATGGCTCACTGATTTCGGAGATATTGGATTCTTCGAGAACATATGGGATGGGAAGTAGTCTGCGTCAGGACTTTATACCCAAATATATGGCAGCTAATTTGGCTACTATTCGATTTGCGAAAAAACTTTTTGTTTCGATAGGAAACTCAATTGTATATGCAGATAAATACATTCAGCCAATTTACTTAATTCCGTTTATGTTTTATCCCTCGGCAGACCATACTCAAAGTGGCGCAGGTAGCAACGCTGTGGGAGAAAATTCACAAATGTTTTTAGATGTTAGTTGTCGTAGTATACCAAAAACACATTTATACGGAACTGTTTTTGTGGATGAAATTAATCTATCTAACATGTTTAAGCCCAGTAAACAAACTAATTTCGTAAGTCTTAAGGCGGGAGTTAGGTTTACTAACCTAATTAAAAACACAGCTTTTACTTTTGAATATACAAGAACCAATCCGTGGGTTTATGTGCATCCTATAGCGAGTATAACGTTTGCATCAAATAATTATAATATGGGTAATTATTTAGGGCAAAATTCGGATGAGCTTTATGGGGGCATAAAAGTGAAACCTTTGCGTGGTGTAACGTTGGATGCCGGATTCAGTTGGGCTAAGAAAGGCCAGGTTTTGGCTTACCAACAAATTAATGGTATAAATAATAATGCAGGCACGCCTTTTATGCAAAATATACAATGGCAAAACAAATCGTTGCTTTTAAAGGCGCAGTTTGAGATAATTAATGATGTGTTTATTTTTGCATCGTGTACTGTTCAGGACATAACAGGAACTACTTATGGAATTGAAACCTATAGTCCGGCTTTTTATTACGGACATACTACTACCGTAAATGGGATTAAAGTACCATCAAACGGCACTACGGTTACTATGACCGGAGGATTAAACTGGGGGTTTTAATCTACAATAATAACAATTGCCTGTGTTAAACTTGTTTTAATTGGGGCTTTTCTTTTTGGTATAATTTTTACTTTTCCGTAAAGATTTTAGATGCAGCGAATTTTATTTATACTATGTTTTATAATTTGTGTTATTGCTACAAAAGCGCAAACCATAGAAGGAAATAATGACTGTACCTACAGTAAAGAAATTATTATACCTTTTAACTACTTAGATAACGCAACAACTAAAATCAAGCATCATTTAAACCAAACCGTATTTTATAGTTATAGAGACCAGTTTTCTTACTGGTATAAGGTAATTGTAAAAGAAGATGATACGCTTAAATTTAAAGTAAGTGCTATTAATGATAGCGATGAGTATGCAGTTTATATTTACCAATACAACGAAAAAGATTTTTGTGAGAAAGTTTATTACAAGAAACTCAAATCTGTAAAGCCATCTTTTTTTATTGGAAATACATCGAAAGAAAATGACCCATATGATTTAAAAGAAAGAGCTTTTGCAGCGAAAAAGGGTAACACCTATTATATTTCGGTTTTAAATACATCGTTAAACAATTGCGGACATAACTTTTATTTAATAAATGATAAAGATACATTACGGGTTAAAGCGCTTCATTTACCCTGCAAACGCGATATAGTACACCTTTCGGTAAAAGAAATCTCTGTAAAAAGTCCTCAAAAAAAAACAAGATACTATTATAGCTAAAATTAATGCACCTATTTTTATAAAGAAAGATTCTGTGAAAACAGATAGCACTTTAACTACAAAAACTACCCTTGTTTGTAAAATAACAGATGCTAAAAAGAAAACACCAGTAGATGCTAACCTTATTGTTATTGATGAAGTAAGCAAAGAGGAACTTACTACTACACAAACAAACAATGGAGAACGAACATATACTGTTGAAAAAGGAAAAAAATATAAAATAAAATGTACAGTTTTTGGATATAAAAATTACGAGCAAAGTATATCCATAGTAAACCAAACTAATGTGGTTGACGTTTTATTGGAACCCTTTAAGGAAGGTGATAACTTTGTGATGAAGAGCATTTATTTTTACCCTAATACTTATGCATTAAAAAAAGCTTCATCGGAAGAACTTCAAAAACTATCAGCCTATTTATTAAATAATGAAAATATAAGCATAGAAATACAAGGTCATACCAATGGTGACCATCATATTGCTAAAAATAAAGCATATAGCACACTTGGAGAGGAATGGAACTTTGAGGGGAGTGCAAAAGCACTTTCTCAAAAACGTGCCGAGGCTATAAAAAAATATTTAGAAAATAATGGGATTAAGCCTGAAAGACTTGAAGCTAAAGGTTATGGAGGAAAAAAACCTATTATTAGAGACCCTCAAACAAACGAAGAAGGGCAGTTGAACATTAGGGTAGAAGTGGTTATTTTAAAAGATTAATTACTTCTTTTCTAATTTAGCAGCTTCGGCTATGGTGATTTTTTTTCTATCGTAAGAAGCAATTACAAAAGCATCCGTTAAACCAATACTTTTTACATAGTCTCTTGCTTGTTTTGCATCTGCCACCTTTTCGAACATGCCTATTGAATAAGAGATTCCACCGTTGGGCATAGTTTTGCCCATTATAGGAGTTAAACCTCTAAATATTTCGCTGGCGTTAAGCATTTTATAAAACCCAATTTGTACCTGATATACTAAACCCATTGGTAATTCAGCGTCTAACAAAACATCTTTATCCCATTGGTCAGCAGGTCGTTTCATACTTTTAGAAAAAACAGTTTCATCGGGCTTGGTACTTGTTTCTTTATTTTTATCTCGCCTATCTATTTGAGCATTTATACTATCTAACTTCGCCTTCGCATTTTTATCTTTTGCGGCTAATGCGGTCTCTTCATTTTCTAATTTTTTAATTTCTGTTTTAATTTTTGCAATTTTTACAGGATCTTTTTCTGTTTTTAGTTCTTCTTCTAATTTTAAGATTTCTTTTCTATCTTCTTCTGTTTTTTGATGTAAACCTTCACCTAAAAGTGCAAATAGATTTTGATCCACGTCGAGTTTTGTAGGTTGTTTAGCAGCCGTTAAAGGAATTGCTTCGGCTATATTTTTTTTCTCTTCTTTAACTTTACAATTTTTAAAGTAAAAAGATGCGTGGTAGGCATCAGTAACCGCATTGGCAGCATAAAAAGTTGCTTGTTTGGCTAAATCTTTCTTTAAAGCTATATCTGTTGTTTGTTGCCAGGTTTTTAGTAGTTTGTAGGAGCGAGTAGCAAATTTTTTAGCAATATTGGCATAATCTAAAGCCATTAACTCGGAGTCAGTTGCCAAAATAATGGCAGAATCAATGGCTGTAATTGATTGCTCTATATATATTATAGCGCTATCTATATTTTTTTCTGCTAAGTTTTTACTGCTTACAAAATACGAAAGCTTAGAAAATGTATAGGATTGATTGGCAAGTTGGGCGCCATCGATTACAAATTGCCGAGAAAGGCATTCGTTCTTGCTTTGAGAATAACCATTAAAATGGATAAAAAGAGCAATAAAAGATGCTATAAATAAATAGAGATGCTTTTGCATAGTTATAGTTACATACAATAAGGTTTTAAAGGTAGTAAAACATACTAAAACATGCGTAGTTTTAGAAAAAAGTTGTATCTTGCAAGGGTCATAAAATCTGATATGAATAAATTGATACTATCAAAAAGCATAAGCCACTTAAAAATAATAGTTTTTTCATGTGTGTTTGCTTCAAGTTTTTCTGCACTTTCTCAATCAGCTTCAAATTCAGACTGGGTAAATTCAGATCATAAGACAGAAAACCTGATGGGGTTAAAGCAAGGCTGGTTTGTGGGGGGCGATTTTGGGAGCACTTTACATTATGGAGCAATATCGTTGTATAACAGGTTCCCGAAAGTGAATGATTTTAGTAAAAGCTTTGGAAACGGGTATAGTTTATACGGCGGAAAAAAATTTAAATTTGGTTTAGCTGCAGAGGCACAAGTATTTAAAGGGAACATACTTGGATATAAAATATCGCCACCACTTTATGAAAGAAAGTTCACCGGGAATGTGTTAGGTTATTCGATAAACGCGAAATATAATTTATCGCAGCTTTTTTTTAGAGAAAAAAATGACAGAAAGTTTTTTAACAGATTGGGCGTGTATCTTACAGCAGGTTTTGGTCAGGTTTATTACAGAAGCATTTTATACAAATTAGCGAGTAATAACCAGTGGTATATAGAAAATGCTACAGGATACAAAACAAAAGGTGTTGATAGTGCCGGAATTAATAGTGCAGGCGGTGTTGTTACAACCAAAGCTGCTATGGCAAGTGCCTTTATTTTGCCAATTGGCGGAAAACTAAACTTTAAACTGAATAAGAAAACAGATATAGTTTTAGATATTTATTATGCAACTGTATTTTCAAAATCAGTAGACTCGTGGGATAGAACCTGGACTAAGGACGATAAATATTTATATATGGGGCTTGGGTTATGTTATAATTTTGGAAGAGGAGATGAAGATGAAGTGCCAGACAGTCAACGGTTATTAAGACCACATGAAAGACATTCGAAAGCTGCATCAACAACAGATTCAAGTAATGATGATATGACAGGATCTACAGGTAGTCCAGAAAAAAAAGGGTTATTTAAAAGAAAATCGTCATCGAAAAAAGAAGATAAAGACCTTGAAATAAAATTAAAATTATACGAACTGCAATTGAAATTGTTTGAAATGCAGTTTCTTACCCAGTAAGTTTTTCCTTTATTTATCATTCGTATAATCAATTGTTAGCTACCCGTTTTTTTATACCTTTATAGGGTTAATTATCTGTACATAAAAAATGAGTAAAAACTCAGAGCAGCAGTCAGGATTAGAGATAGAACAAAGAAATTTTAACGTTAAACGTTTTTTGTTTGGCTATTTAAAATACTGGTACTTATTTCTTATTTCGTTGGTTTTAGCCTTGCTTGTTGCACGTTACTATAATTGGTACGCCACACCTATATACAGATCATCGTGCCGAATTATACTTGAAGATGAAAATGCTGGTGGTGAAAATATTTTAAAAGAACTGAACGATTATAAAAGAAACAGGAATTTAGAAAATGAGATGCAGATTTTAAAATCGGTATCGCTTATATCCAAAGCTGTAAAGCAATTAGAACAGGAAGAAACCTATATTTTACAGGGAAAAATAAAATCGACAGAACTATATACAAAATGTCCTTTTGTAATAAAAACCGATACGCTTAACGAATCAGCTTATTTTTCGGAATTAGATATTAAAGTTTTAAGCGAAGATAAATTTGAACTTAGTAGCCATATTAGAAATAAAGAAGAACAGGTAAATACACAAGAGTATAGTTTTAATAAAAAAATTACCAATGAATTAGGAACATTTAAAGTAAGTATACGAAAAGGGTTTGATGAAAAACTGTTTAATGATCCTAAATATGATAAGAAAAATTTTAAAGTATTTTTTAATCCGATAGAAAATATAGCCAGTTACTATGCTGCCAACCTTACTATAGAAGTAGCGGCAAGCGGATCATCTATTTTACAACTTAGTGCCACGGATGTGGTGCCCGAGCAGTGCGCCGATTTTTTGAATAAACTTACCGAAGTATATATACAAAATAGTATTGAACAGAAGAATTTATTGGCCAGTAACTCGCTTAAATTTATTGATACTCAGATTAAGCAAATTTCGGAGGAGCTAAAGCAAATAGAAGACGATATGCTTGACTTTAAAAGTGATAAAGGCATTACGGACGTAGACGCTCAATCAAAGCTATTTTTAGAGCAGGTAAAAGGATTTGATGAAAGAATATCGGAAAATAATGTTCAGTTAAGTTTTATAGATTATTTAGAAAAATACATTAAAGAAAATAAAAAAGTAAATGATATAACACCCAGTAGTTTAGGAATTGCCGACCCTTTACTTATTAAACTGATTGCCACTTTAAGCGAGCTTGAAAACGAACGAGATAGGCGTAATTATGACTCTAAATCTAACAACCCGCTTGTAGAAGCTCTTGACCAACAAATAAAGAAAGTAAAAACCTCTATTTTAGAAACACTTAATAGCATTAGGCAAGGTTATAATATTGTTCAGAAAGAAGCCAGTCAGCAGCTTGGGAAAATTGAGAGCAAAATAAGAACTATGCCTAAAACTGAAATTGAGTTGATAAGCATTAAACGACAGTTTACTATTAAAGAAGGGTTGTACGTTTATCTTTTACAAAAACGATCGGAAACCGCTATCCTTTTAGCATCAACTGTTTCAGATAACAGAATAATAGATAAAGCGGAACCATCCTATAACCCTATTAAGCCGGTTAAAAGCAAAACAAATGCTATAGCTATTGTACTGGGTTTGCTTTTACCTGCACTTATTATTTCGGTAAGAAGTTTGTTAAATGATAAAGTTGCAGATAGAGAAGTATTAGAAAGCAATTCGAAAATTCCATTAATGGGCATTATTGGGTTTAATGATGATAATAATAGCTTGTTTTCAGAACAAAAACCAAAGGCTATATTTTTGGAATCGTTACGAACTATACGAACTAACATTAATTATTTTATTGGTGAAAGTAAAAACAAAAAAAAACAAAATATCATTTTAGTTACATCATCTATAAGCGGCGAAGGGAAAACCTTTTGTGCTTATAATTTATCGGGTATTTTTGCTTTATCGGAAAAAAAGACAGTTTTGGTTTGTTTGGATATGCGCAAGCCTAAATTAGTTGAAGGCATAAAACTTAAACATGATAAGGGAATGAGTAATTACTTGGCTGGTATATCAACTATTGAAGAAGTTACCCAACATGCCGATGCGTTGCCATACTTAGATATTATTTTTTCGGGCCCTATACCTCCTAATCCATCAGAACTTTTATATAAAGAAAAAATGGATGAATTGTTTGAGTATTTGAGTGAAAAATATGATTATGTAATTGTGGATACCCCTCCAATAGGGCTGGTAACAGATGGGATATTATTATCAAAATATTCGGATGTAAATATTTATGTAGTAAGACAAAATGTAACACGTAAGCAGCATTTACAGTTTATTAACAAGTTATATGAAGAAGGGAAAATTAAAAATTTAGGCATTGTATTTAACGCTGTAAAAGATTCTTCATCGGGTTATGGATACGGATACGGATATGGTTACGGTTATGGAGGTTACGGTTATGGCGAAGAAAACGAAAGCAAGAAAAAAAATAAATTGCAACAAATATTCAGTAAAAAACCTTCAGCTTAATTTATTTTAATTTTAAGATGGAGCTGATTCATAAAATCAAAGAATTTAATTTAAAAACTTATTTCACTGTAGGCCATAGTAGAAGTATTAAGGCTAAAAAAAATATACTGGCATCAGTTTTAATAAAAGGTATAAGTGTTTTAACAAGTTTTGTTTTAGTACCCCTTACCATTAATTATTTAACACCGGTTAATTATGGTATTTGGCTTACTTTATATAGCATTATTAGTTGGTTTGGATTACTGGATATTGGTTTAGGAAACGGTTTACGAAATAAATTTGCTGAATCGGTTGCAAGCGGAGATAAAAATGCTGCGCGTACTTATTTAAGTACTGCTTATGCTATGCTTGGCCTAATTATGGGAACAGCTTGCGTTTTATTTTTAGTTCTTAATCATTACTTAAACTGGGCTTATATATTAAATGTTAGCGAGGTAAAAGCCATAGAGTTAACAAGAGTAACTGCCATTATTTTCAGTTCGTTTTGTTTGCAACTGGTAGTTAAGTTAATTAGCGCAGTCTTTTTAGCAGACCAAAAAACGGCTATGTCGGGGGCGTTAAATACTGCTTGCAGTGTGTTATCGTTACTTGTAATATTTATACTTATCAAAACTACACAAGGTTCATTAGTTTATTTAGCTATTACTATAGGTGTTATAAACGTTATTGTGCCTTTATTTACAGGTGCTTGGTTTTATAAAACTTATTATAAAGATTATGCGCCATCTTTTAAGTTTGTTGATTTTAGATATGCCAGAAAATTAATGACTGTGGGTGTCATGTTTTTCCTTTTTCAATCAACTGCATTAATTGTTGTGGCTACCGATAACATTATTATTACCAGAATGTTTGGTGCGGAAGAAGTAACACCTTACAATATTGCTTTAAAATATTTTACTCCTATAACGCTTGTGTTTACTATTATATCAGCACCATTATGGAGCGCTTATACTGAATCATACGCTAAAAAAGATATTGAGTGGATAAAACGAATTACAGGTAAAATGGTGCGAATTTGGTTTTTGATGATTTTAGCTGTTTTGCCAATGATTTTGTTATCGGGTTTTGCGTATGAACTTTGGGTTGGTAAGGAAATAAAAATATCGATTGGACTTACTTGTTGGATGGCTTTATACACTTTATTGGCATCGTGGAACCAGATTTTTGGTAATTTTATTAATGGGGTTGGAAAGTTTAGAGTAGGTTTTTATATTTCTATATTTACGGCTATAATTAACATTCCGTTATGCATAGTGCTTGCAAAATATACCGATTGGGGCGTATCGGCCATTATTGCGGCTTCGTGTATTTCGCTTGTACCCGATATTATTTTAATGCCTATTCAGTATTTAAAAATCATTCATAATAAAGCCACAGGTATCTGGGATAAATAAATTATGCAACATATAGAATATATAAAACATGGGGAGCAAATTTTGGCAATTGTAATCAGCAATAAATTCAGTGAGAAAGGCATTCATTTTTTTACCCCTGATGAATTTTCGCAGCAATTGGCTTATATGAATCATCCGGCGGGAAAGATTATTGACCCACATTACCACAACCCTGTTGAACGGAATGTTGTTTACACGCAAGAGGTGTTGGTTATAAAAAGAGGGAAGTTGAAGGTTGACTTTTATGATGATAAACAACTATATATAAGTAGTAAGGTACTGGAAGGTGGCGATATTATTCTATTAGCATCGGGCGGGCACGGATTTGAAGTGCTGGAAGATATAGAGATGGTGGAAGTAAAACAAGGTCCTTATAAAGGAGATGCCGATAAAACACGATTTATTGCAAAACAAAATTAATCGAAGATGATTCCTGTTAACGAGCCATTATTAAATGGCAATGAAAAAAAATATTTAAACGAGTGCATTGATACCGGCTGGATAAGCTCTGAAGGTCCGTTTGTAAAAAAACTGGAAGAACAGTTTGCTGCTAAAAACAATAGGGCGTACAGTGTTGCAGTTTGTAACGGAACAGCTGCTTTAGAAATTGCCGTAGAAGCTTTAGGTATTACAAAAGGCGATGAAGTGATTATGCCTGCGTTTACTATTATATCATGCGCATCGGCTATTGTGAAGATGGGAGCCAGACCTGTTTTGGTTGATAGTGATTTGCAAACATGGAACATGGATGTAAATCAGATTGAAGCTAAAATAACACCGAGAACAAAAGCCATTATGGTAGTACATATATATGGCTTACCAGTTGACATGGGTGCCGTATTAGACATTGCTAAGAAACACAATTTAAAAATTATTGAAGATGCCGCAGAAGCACATGGACAAACCTATAAAGGAAAAGCCTGTGGAAGCTTTGGAGATATAAGTGTTTTTAGTTTTTACCCGAATAAATTGATTACAACAGGTGAGGGAGGGATGGTGTTGATGAATGATACCCAATTAGCAGAAAGGTGTAAATCGTTACGTAACCTTTGCTTTTCGGCGAAAAGGTTTGTGCATGAAGAGCTGGGTTGGAACATGCGCATGACTAATTTACAAGCGGCACTTGGTGTGGCTCAATTAGAGCGTTGGGATGAATTTATTGGCATTAAAAAAAGAATGGGTAAGCTTTATACTTCTTTACTGAAAGATGAAAAAAGTATTTCGATTCCTTTAGAAAAAACAACTTATGCCGAAAACATGTATTGGGTGTTTGGTGTGGTTTCGGAAAACAAGGATGTTACTGCAGAAGTGCTGATGAAACAATTGGCAGATAAACAAATAGGGACTCGTCCGTTTTTTTACCCGATGCACATGCAACCTGTATTTAAAAAAATGAATTTATTTGCCGGAGAAAGCTACCCTAATGCTGAAAAAATGTATAAATATGGGTTTTATTTGCCAAGTGGTTTAGCTTTAACAGAAGCTCAAATACAGGAAGTTGCTAAAACCTTAAAAAGCGTTTTAAACTAAATGGAAACAAAGGTGTTTGATGCATATAGTCAGTATTACGATTTGCTTTATAAGGATAAAGATTATGATGCTGAAACCAATTATGTGGATACACTTATAAAATCGTTTTGTAAAAATGCAGGCTCTATTTTAGAACTGGGCAGTGGAACAGGGATACATGCTTGTTTGTTAGCTCAGATTGGTTATGAGGTAATTGGTGTAGACCAAAGCATGACTATGCTTAACAAAGCGGAAGAAAGAAAAAATGAGCTGGATAAACCTGTTGCCGATAAATTATCTTTTTATGAGGGAGATATCCGCTCATATAAAAGTGATAAAAAGGTTGATGTGGTAATTTCTCTTTTTCATGTGATGAGTTATATGCAAACAAATGCTGATTTGAAAAAAGCGATACAAACAGCTAAACATCACTTTAAAAAAGACGGCTTATTTATTTTTGATTGCTGGTACGGGCCAGGTGTGTTGTATGATAAACCTGTACAGAGAATCAAGAATTATGAGAATGAATTTATTTCGGTTAAAAGAGAATCTACCCCTGAAATGTTTCCTGAAAAAGATTTAGTCGATGTTAATTTTAAAATTGAAATTAAAAATAAACGAACTAAAGAAGAAACTATATTACACGAAAAGCACACCATGCACTATTTGTTTACTGATAAACTGAATGTGCTATTACAAGAGTGCGGATTAAAAATAGTACATGCTGAAGAATGGATGACCAAACAACCATTAACTGAAATCAGTTGGAATGCTTGCTATGTATGTAAACTAAACTCATAGGATAAGCATGTTATTTAATTCGTTTGAGTTTGCCTTATTTTTATCAATTGTTTTTTTATTGTATTGGTTTGTATTTAATAAGCAGGTAAAGTGGCAAAACCTGTTTCTTTTAATTGTAAGTTATATTTTTTATGGGTGGTGGGATTGGCGTTTTCTTTTACTGATTGCTTTTAGTACTACATTAGATTATTGGGTTGGTGTGCAGCTTGGCAAAATTATGAATAGCAGGAGGCGTAAGCTTATTTTTAGTTTGAGCTGTTTGGTGAACTTTGGGTTTCTGGGATTTTTTAAATACTTCAATTTTTTTACAGAGAACTTTATAGCAGCTTTTGATAGTTTAGGTTACCATATACCTGCTATGCCCTTAAAAATTATACTACCGGTTGGAATTAGTTTTTACACCTTTCAGTCGATTAGCTACACAGCAGATGTGTATTTGAAAAAACTAAAACCAACTAGCGATTTTATTTTGTTTGCCGCTTTTATCAGCTTTTTTCCTCAATTAGTTGCAGGACCTATAGAAAGGGCTATAAACTTATTGCCTCAGTTTGATAAGAAACGTCAGTTTAATTATGAAGAAGCAAAACAAGGCATGCAACAAATTTTATGGGGTCTTTTTAAAAAGATAGTTATTGCAGACACTTTATCGGGCTATGTGGATCAAATATTTGCTAATTATCAAGTGTTACCGGGAAGCACTTTACTGTTAGGTGCTATTTATTTTGCCGTACAGATTTATTGTGATTTTTCGGGCTACTCAAGCATTGCTATTGGTACAGCACATTTATTTGGGTTTACTTTAATGAAGAATTTTAATTACCCATATTTCTCGAAAAATGTAGCTGAATTTTGGCGCAACTGGCACATATCGCTTTCTACCTGGTTTAGAGATTATGTTTATATACCGTTAGGTGGGAGCCGTGGTACATTAGGCAGAGTTATTTTAAATACATTGATTGTTTTTGCTTTAAGCGGTTTTTGGCACGGAGCTAACTGGAAGTTTATTGCATGGGGGCTTTTAAATGGCTTGTTTATTATTCCGACTCTTATTTTCTCGAAAAATAAAAAACAAGGAACAGCTTCTTTTATATTGGAAACTTTACAAATTGGGTTTACGTTTTTTTTGATTACGATGACGTGGATATTTTTTAGGTCGCAAAACATAGAACAAGCGTTTACGTATTTTAAAATTCTGTTTTCAAAATCATTGTTTACGTATCCAATTCAGCATGGTATGGCTATGGCATTGCCTTTAATTATTATTCTATTTACAATAGAATGGATGAGGAAGAAACATATATCCATCTTTCAACCTAAAAAAATGCCTATGTATGTAAGGTGGAGTGTTTATTTAATTATGGTGGTAACTTGTTTGGCTTTCTTTAAACAAAACCAGGCGTTTATTTATTTTCAGTTTTAAAGGTGAAAGGTTTTTTATATAGAATAATTGTTTTTTTTGCATTAGTTGTGTTAGTGCTTGCCCTATCATTATACTGTATACCCGATGTTGTTGCCAGAACCAGTATACTGGCTGCCATTATGGATAAACATGAAGCTTTACAGAAAATTAAAATAGAAAAAATTATTTTTGTGGGCGGGTCGAACTTGAGTTTTGGGTTGGATAGTAAGAAGATAATTGAAACATATAAAAAGCCCGTTATAAATATGGGAGTGCACGCAGGCATTGGTTTAGAATATATTATAAATGATGTGAAAGTATATGTAAATAGGGGAGATGTGGTTGTGCTGGTGCCTGAATACGAAAATTTTTATACGGATAATTTTTACGGAGAGATGGAGCTGGTGTCTGTATTATTTGATATAGACCCTGAGGGAAAAAAGTATTTAGATGCAAAACAATGGGAGCATCTTTTTAAATATATTCCTACCTATTCGGCTAAAAAGATTAAGAATTATATACCCACGTTGTTTCGTAAATCTACTTTAACAACAGAGATTGACATCTATGATAGGAGGTCGTTTAACGAGTTTGGGGATGCTTATATTCATTGGGCGTTGCCAAACCAAAACTATATGCCAAGTAAAAGAAACTCGGGTGCTGAAAAAATTAACCCGGAAGTAATTGCGTTTATAAAGGATTTTAAAAAATATGTTGAGAATAAAGGAGCTAAATTGGTTATACTTCCTCCGGTTATCGAAAGGCAATTTTACAATAATCATGATAAAATGATTAATGAGATTGAAGCTGCGCTTGCGGAGAATAATATTGGTTTTATGGTGAAACCTGATACGTATAAATTTTCGAAGGATTATTTTTTTAATTCATACTATCACCTAAATAAAAAAGGAGTGGATAAGCGTACTGAAATGGTAATTGGTAATTTAGAGCCTGTATTAAGATATTAGTGAAAAAAGAAAAATCGATATTAATTGTTTTTCCGGATGAGTGGTTACAATACTCTCCTTCGGTTTTAAACTTATACCAATGTTGCAAAGAAAAGTTTGGCACCAAATTAGTTTATGTTGATAATGGTAAGTTTAACAATGAGGGGCTTGTAGAGAATTATACGAACATTAAGATTGGCAAGTTTGCCGCTTATTTTTGGCGTAAGACTTTAGGATATAAGTTTTATAAAGTACTAAGACTATTATTTACACTTTTATCTATTAAGCTATTTGATAAACGTTACGAGACTGTTATAGCGATTGATTCATCAGGTTATGTGGCGGCTAAATTGTTTTTCCCTTCAGCAATTTATTTTTCGTTGGAGACAGAAAAAGATGTTTATTATAGAATAAGTGAAGCTTTAGGAATAGATAACCTTATTATACAAAGCAAGGAGCGTAAGGAGTTTATGGTAGGGGATGACTCTGCCACAAAGGTGTTTTATATACAGAATGCGCCTATACTTGAAGATAAACCTACTGTAATTGCAGAAAAGAAAGACAAGCGAATTCTCTACATGGGTAATATAGATTTTGGATATGGCTTGGAACAGTTTATTGAGTGTATTAAAGATTTAGATAATAGCTACACCCTTACGTTGAAAGGAATTAAGAACGAAAAATATTTTAATTGGCTACAAGAAAAGTATAGCAATATGATTTCTGAATGCAAATTGATTTTTGACTTTAATTATGTTGAACAATTAAAAGTTGTGGAGTACGTTTCGCAGTTTTATATTGGAATTACAGGTTATGACTTGACTCTTGCAAAACAAAGTTTTAATTATTTTTCTTCCCCGGCCGGGAAGCTATTTAACTATTATGCAGCCTCAGTTCCTGTAATAGGAATTGATATTATAGGTTTAAAAAGTGTAAAAGATTTTGATGCAGGAGTTTTGATAACTGAAGTAACCTCAATTGAAATTGAAAATGCAATTTATACTATAGAGAAGGATTACAAAATATATTCGGAAAATTGCTTGCGAGCATCAAAAGAGTTTGATTTTAAAAAATCATTTGATTATTTTATCAATCATGTAAATACAACAAAAAAAAACTACTTCAATCCAAAAACCTTCTTTACTAAAGGGCATGAGCGAAGTGTAAAAACAAAAAAGAATATACTTACATCTATTGCTATAAAATGTGTGAGTATTGTAGTTAGTTTTTTATTGATCCCATTAGCACTTAATTATCTTAATCCTGTTAAGTATGGAATTTGGCTTACTTTATCATCAGTAATAGGTTGGTTTGCTTTTTTTGATATTGGTTTAGGTAATGGCTTAAGAAATAAATTGGCAGAGGCTTTAGCTAAAGATGATAAAGAATTAGCAAAAACCTATATTAGCACCTCCTATGCTATACTAAGCATAATAATTGGAATTGTTTATACAATATTTGTTTTGGTTTTTCCTTACGTTAATTGGACTAAAATACTAAATACGCCTGCAGAAATGAATGCTGAAATAAACAAACTGATATTTATTGTTTTTAGCTTTTTTAGTTTACAGTTTATTATAAAATTAATATCTATGATTTTAAAAGCTGATCAACGCTCAGCTATAAGCGGGGGCATTAATACATTAGCGAGCCTGCTTTCACTTATAATTGTTTTTATACTTACAAAAACTACACATGGGTCTTTATTGTGGTTAAGTGTTGGAGTTAGCGCGGCAAACATAATTGCACCATTAATTGCTACTATTTGGTTTTTTAGTAAGGACTATAAGAATTTAATTCCTTCATTTAAGTATGTGAAATTCGCTATTGCAAAAGATTTAATGGGTATAGGTTTTTTGTTTTTTATAATGCAATTTGCGGCGCTTATTCTTTTTTCTACAGATAGTTTTATTATTGACCAGTTATATGGCCCGGAAGAAGTTACACCTTACAACATTGCGTTTAAATATTTTAGTTTGATAACGATGGGCTTTGCTATTATAACTACTCCGTTTTGGACTGCCTATACAGATGCTTATCATAAACATGATTATGAATGGATAAAACGAATAACAAGAAAATTGCAATTGTTTTGGGGTGCATTAGTGTTTGCAGTTATTATAATGATTTTTTGTGCCGATTTCTTTTATGAAATATGGGTAGGTGATAAGGTGAAAATTCCGTTTATTTTATCTGTATCAATGGGGATATGGGTGCTTATATCAACCTGGACCAGCATATTTGGGAATTTTTTAAGCGGAGTGGGGAAGGTGAGATTAAGTTTATATCACTCGTTTGCCATGATAATAATTAATATACCACTTTGTGTTTTTTTAGCTAAATACTTAAATTTGGGAAGTACAGGTGTTATTATAGGAACCTGTGTATGTGTGTTGCCTCAGGTTTTTTTACATCCAATTCAATATAAAAAAATAATTAATTTTAAAGCTAAAGGCATTTGGAATAAATAGACTATTATGACTCTACTTAAATATGTAAAAAAAATAAGAACCCTTTTTAGAATTAGTTATTGGAAATTAATTGATGTTTTGTGGTTTTTTATTTCGAAGAAAAACAACAGCGTTGATAATAATAAATTCTCTATTGGCATTGTTACATATATAAACCGCTACGATAAATTATTTAAGCCTTTAATTAAAAATTTATGTAAAATATTTCCGGATACGGAAATTGTAATTGCAATAAATGGGTACTATGATCAGGATAAACAGAAAAAGTATTTAGAAGAGATAAAAGCGTTGCTATCAAAATATACTAATATTAAATACATAGAATATAATGAAGGGCAAAGCCTTAGTAAGTTATGGAATCAGTTAATTATTAATTCAAAAAATGAAAAAATATTTATATGTAACGATGATATAAAAATAGCCCCTTATTTTAGGGAAAATGTTGAAAAATCTGCCATTTTAAAAAAGGAATTGGGTTTACTTAATTGGAGTTGGAGTCATTTTTTGATTTCAAAAAAAATTATAAAAAACATAGGTTGGTTTGATGAACGATTTCCTGGCGTGGGAAATGAAGATGAGGATTATGAAACTCGATTAGTTTTAAATGGAATAATTATTGAATCATTTGAGATAAATGGATTAAAAAATATTATTATTCAAACTCAAGATTTTTCGTACGGAAAGAATACAGAAACTGTTAATATAAAGTATGTAAAAGAGAACAAGGTGGTTTTTGATAGTAAATGGGATATGTTAGATGAGAAAAAAGAAGGTTATGTTTTTGTGCGTTTGTTAGGAAAGTATCTCAAGTTAAGAGAAGGAATGGAAACTCCTGATTTTTATCCTAAAATTGATTACAACCCATTAAAATAAAACGGTGTAGTAAAATAAATTAATTCTTACTTATTAAATCTACAACTTGTTTGGCAACATCAACGCAGGTAGTTAGCTTTCCGCTAAAAATGCTATATATATTATTTTCATTATTCATAATCAAGGTTGGGCGTGCATCATCTATTTCCTGATTAGGAAGTACAATTCGAGTTGTTATCCATGTATCAATTAGTTTCATGTTTTCAATAATTGGATAATATTGAGTTGATTTTTCCATTATTTCCATTTCAACTATATCTTCAATTGGAGTCCACTTTAAACTTTTTTCACCTATATGTTGCTGAATTACAGAATGTGTAACGTGGTATAAAATGAATTTATCTTTTTCAAAACCTTTTGGCATTAATGAACAAAAAGGGCCATCCATAATGGTAACACCAAATGGGTTAACAGTTTTTTTTATCTCTAAAATAGGCATTACACAAAGTTGAAATTTTGCTTTTATGGCATCTCTGCCAAATTGAACAAGCAGATCAGAAAGCCCAGAATAAGTAGCATTTATTATAAACTGGCACGAAATTTTTATATAATTGCTTAAAGTTACTTCTTTATCACCTGTTGTTTCTTTAAGCGAAGTAACTTTTGTATTTCTAAATATTTTTACGTTTTTACATTTTAATAATCTGTATGTAATCAGTTGTTTTAGTTTTTCAAAATCAAATATGGGTTCAGGTGTTAACCAGCAATTTTCTAATAAATCTCTATTTAAAATGCCATCCTGTGGCCATGCTTCTGTAAGTGGAAGATTTAATGAAATACAAAAATCTTTAAATTGTTGGGCATTTATGTGTGAATTATTTTTTGCAATGGCATAATATTTTTTAAAAGATGCATTTATTGCATCTCCATAAAATTCTTTAAAAGATAACAACCCTGCTAAAGATTCCTGGCAAGTCGCTTTACTTCTTGGATAATGATAACCATAATGTATTCTATTTTGATTAACAAGAGAAGCTTCTTGCATTAAGTCATTGTTTTTTTCGATGACGGTGACCTGATATCCTTTTTCACCCAAAACAATTGCAGTTGTCAGCCCAAAAATCCCCCCCCCAATAATTAAAATATGTTTATCAGGCACCAAAATATTGTCCTCCGTTTATATGAATAACCTGACCAGTTATATGCTCCTGCGTTAATAAAAAATTAATTGTATTTGCACAATCATCAACTGTAGCAAGTTTTTTGTCTAATGTGTTATTAATGTGTTTTTCTCTAAAATCCTGGGTCATTCCTTTATATACAACACTATCTTCAACTAAACCTGGTGCTATACAGTTTACACGGATTTTATTTTTACTTAATTCTACAGCGAGTGTTTTACAAAGAGAGTTTATTGCTCCTTTAACAGTTGCGTACATTGGGTCGTAACTTCCTTTATATGCTGCAATGGAGGAAATGAAAATAATAGAAGCGTTTTCTTTTAAGTTTTTTAATAAAACTTTTATTGTATTTAATGGCCCTGTTACATGTATTTGTATCATCTTATTTTGATGATCTAAACTCATTTCTTTTAAAGATTGTTTAGGTTCGTAACCGGAAGCAAAAATAATTCCATCAAGTGGTTGGTTATATTCAATTAACTTGCCAATAGTAGCATTATCTGTTAAATCAATATGTATAAAGTTTTCATTAGTGTGTTTTGCTGATGAACCCTTTATAACTTCGTGGTTGTTGTTTTTAAGCAATTCTGTTATTTTACTACCTATGCTTCCTGTAGCACCAATTACTAAATATGTTTTCAAATTATAAGTGGCTGAGTTTGCGTCAAATATACTATAAATACTTAAAAAGGTTTTTCAAATAGTTAATATTTTGATAGTATATGAATTGATTTCTTTATCTTAATAACAATCCCTTTAAAGAGGTCTATTTTATTAAATTTGTACAAATTTAGATTGATATTTGTGCTTATGCAGAAGAAAACGTTTGTAACCATATTTCCAATTTGTGAAAACGTTCATTTAACTACAGATATAGGGCAGATTCCGTTTTTTATGTATAAAAAGTATAATTACGATTCTACAATTGTTTCGTATAAAAACAGTGATATTTATCCAAATTTAGACCTTGAAGTAAAAGGATTAAAAATTGAATTTTTAGAGAAAAAGGGTAGAATAAGTTTTCTGGAAAAAGCTGTTTTACAATACATTAAGAAAAATGCGAAGAAAATTGATGTACTGGATTTATATCATTTTTCTAAATTTACTTTTGTATATGGGCTTTTATATAAAAAGTTAAATCCTAAAGGTTTTTTATTAATAAAATTAGATGCCTACAATGAAACTTTTGCTGAGGGAAATATAATTAAACACTCTACAAATAAGATAAAAAACGTTTTCTTTAAATATTTAGAGCGTAAATTTTTAAAACAAGTTGATTTGTTATGTATTGAAAATAGTGAAGGAGAAAGGCTGTTGAAAAAAATGTATCCATCAGTTGCCTCAAAGGTTGTTTTTTTACCCGTTGGTGTAAATGATTTATTTTTAGAAGGTGCTTTTGTAAATACAATAAAAGATTTTAATAAAAAAGAAAATATTATTCTTTCGCTTGGTAGAATTGGTGAAAAAATAAAAAACCATGAAATGATTTTGCGGGCGCTAACAAAAACCAATATAAAAGAATGGAAGATGGTTTTTGTTGGGCCTGTTAACGAAAATTTTATAAAATATTTTAAAGAATTGAGCGAAGAATTTCCGATTTTGAAAGAAAAAGTAACTTTTATTGGGAACGTAACTAATAGAATTGAGTTATACGAATGGTATAACAAGTCGAAAATATTTTGTATGACCTCTTGGCATGAATCTTTTTGTCACGCTATTGGTGAAGCTTTTTATTTTGGCAATTATATTATTGGCACCGAAGGCATTATGAGCATGAAGGATGTTACTGATAATGGGAAATATGGAGTAACTTTAAAATCGGATGATGATGTGGCTTTGGCTGCTACTTTAAAAAAATTAATAGATAATGATGCTCAACTATCAACTCTTTACCCTGAGATTGTAAATTTCTCACACAAATATTTTGTTTGGTCTAACATTATAGGCAAAGTGCATGAGCAAATAGAAAACAGAAATTAAGATGCAAGGAGAGTTACGATTAAAAGGAGCAGAGAAACAATCAGTAACTGATAATCCGTTGGTTAGTGTTATTACGGTTGTATATAATGGCGCCAAGCATTTAGAACAGACAATTACTAGTGTTTTAAGTCAATCATATAAAAATGTAGAGTACATTATTATTGATGGTGGGTCTACCGACGGCACGGTAGATATAATAAAACGTTACGAGGACAAGATAGATTATTGGCAAAGTGAACGCGATGGTGGAATTTATTTTGCCATGAACAAAGGCATTTTGTTAGCTAAAGGAGAATTGATTGGTATACTAAATGCCGATGATTTTTATTTGCCTGATACGATAAAAAAAGTTGTTGACGCAGACATATCTGCTCGTGCAGATATATATCATGGCGATATGCAGTATATAACAGAGAATGCCCATGCGTTATCGGTTGCGAAACCTGATATAACAAAGATGAATGAGATGCCTGCTATTTTTCACCCGACTTGTTTTGTAAGGAAATCAGTGTATGATAAAGCGGGTGTGTTTGATACCCAATACAAAATATCGGCTGATTATGATTTTTTATTACGCTGTTCAAAGAAAAATTTCTCTTTTTATTATGTACCGGAAGCACTTACTTGTTTTAGGTTAGGGGGTATGAGTGGCTCTTGTGCCAGTAATATAGAAGGGTATAAGATTATGAAAGTTCATAAGACGGGGCATCATAAGAAAATTATTTTCAGGGCTATAAAATGTTACGTAAAGACTTTCATTAAAAAAATTATACATTTGAAAAGAAGCAAATGATTTCTTTAATTACTTATATAGAAGCTGTATTCCGTAACCTATCTGCAAGATGGAAGGGTAGATTATTAAAACTTTATCTTGTTTTACATGGGTGTAAAGTGGGTAAGGGGTTAAAGTGTTCAGGCTTTCCGTATTTTAAAGGTTTTCCTAATAAGAATATATTTATTGGAGATTATGTTGATTTAGGCAGAAACAACACCTTTGAACTTGCTAAAGAAGGAAAAGTAATACTGGGAGATTATGTGCTTTTTCACCAAAATATTTTGATTAGTTGCAATAAGGAAATTAAAATTGGTAAATGGGCTGCTCTTGCAGAAAATGTAAGTGTTAGAGATGGTAACCATAAATTTGCTAAAAATGAATATTACAGAAAACAAGACGGAGTTGCCGAAGCCATTGAAATAGGTGAAGATGCAGGAGTTTCAGCGGGATGTGTGGTGCTGATGGGAGCTAAAATTGCCAAAGGAGTTTTTATAGGTTCTAACTCAGTAGTTACCAGAAAAAGTGTAACTGAAGAGTATGGAATTTATGCAGGTAACCCGATAAAATTAATTGCTAAAAGAGAATAATTTTCAAGATGACGGATAAAAGTAAAGTGGTGAAGGAGCTTTTTGAAAATACTGAGCTCTATTTAACATACGATTATAACTTACAAATACGCAAAGAAACTGTTGAAACATTTACTGCAGGAATGAATTTTAACCATGTATTAGATATGCCGTGCGGAACAGGAGCCATGTCGATTCCTTTATTAGATAGAACTGATAGGTTAAGTATGTTGGATATATCATCGAACATGATTGCTATTGCTAAAAAAAATATTCCAACAGAATACTTGGATAAAACGGATGCGGTTAATGCAGACTTTTTTGAACTTGATTTGCCAAAAAATTCCTACGATTTAATTATATGTTTAGGTTTATTGGCACATGTAAACTCGCCCGAACAGTTAATTACTAAAATAGCAGGATTGCTTAAACCAGGGGGATTGCTTGTGATACAGAATACAGATTCATCACACTTTTATAGTTATTTGATACGCTTGTATTTGGGAGCGAAAAATTTAATCAGAAAACAATCGTATAAACTAAACAATGTGCCTGCAAAATTTATAGAAGGGAAATTGCAGGAAAATAATTTGGAACTACTGAAAAGCTACCGTTATAATCAATCGTTTCTTGGGTTTTCGAACCTGTTTAGTAATGAAAAGAAATATGAACTAACCTCTAATTTTTTTGGTAATGCAAGGCAACCAAAGAACCAATCTTTTGGAAGTGATTACACCTACTTGTTTAGAAAGAAGCAATAGATTTGGATTCTAACAAAAAAATAAAACTTTTAGTTATACCTGATCTCTTCCCAAAATTTGAAGGGGATGTACAAGGCATTTTTATTTTAGATTATTTAAAATCGGTAAAAAACTATTGCACTACAAATGTTTTGTTCTTAAGACTAGTAGGCAAAAAAGGATTTACAGTTGATGCCAATGACAATTATACAACTTATCGTTACTGCGTGTCTTCAAAAAAAATACCCACTTTATTAAAACCCTTTGCGTATTTAATTTGGTTTATAAAGGGGTATCAGTTAGGTAAGAAATTTACCGATACAGATATTATTCATTCACACGGGAGTATTTTAAGCGGAACACTTAGTTACCTATTAGCTAAAAAACTGAAAGTACCCTTTATTATAACAGAGCATCAGGGACCATTTTCGATGACATCGGAAAATTTTTGGAAATTTCGCTGGACAAGATTTATTATGCAAAAAGCAGATGCCGTGCTAACAGTAAGTGAGCATTTAAAGCAGGAGATTTTAAGCAGTAGCATTCATCCGAAAAAAATAATTGTTACTTATAATCCGGTTGATACAGATTTATTTTCGCCAAAAACCAATACAGCGCCTACCAACAACATATTATTTACAGGAAGGTTAGATAATTTTAAAGGGGCTTTGCGCTGCGTGAAGGCATTTGAAAAGATTGCAGAAAAACATCCGCTATATACGTTTACTATAGTGGGAGATGGGGAAGATTACTTACCTATAAAAAATTATATAGAGGGTAAATCTTTTAAAGAAAAGATTGTTTTAAAGGGAGGTTTATCGAAGGCTGAAATTGCTAAAGAAATGCAACAGGCTGATTTTTTTATTTTCCCCAGCAGACATGAAAGTTTTGGTTTGGTTATAGCAGAAGCTATTTCATGTGGGGTGCCGGTTATTGTGGGCAACCAAACAGCACCCAAAGAGTATGTAAATAAAGATTGTGGATTGCTTGTGCCGCCTGACGATGTGGATGCTATGGCAGAAGCTATGGAGCAATTAATAAGCACATTCTCTTTATATAATACAAATATTATGCATAAGCAAATGGTAGTTGATTTTGGCTTTGATGCCTTTGGTAAAAAGCTGAAATTTATTTACGAAGAAGGGTACAAATAAACATTTATGTGTTTGTATTTTTAGTATAGTTTTAATTGCTATAATCTGTTAAAATTGCTAATAAATGGTACTTTTATGCCATATGTGTGGCATTGCAGGACTTGTAAGTTTAGAAGGGGTAAATCCTATTGATTTACATAAAATGTCGAGCATTTTGCAGCACCGGGGACCTGATGATGAGGGTTTTTTACTATTAAATTCTGATTCCAGATACTTTAAAGGAAAAGATACTATCAAAGAGCTTTCTGATTTACCACTTATACAAGATGCTAATTTTGAAGCGGATAATGTATTAGGATTAGTTCATAGGCGTTTATCTATTTTAGATTTATCTCCTTCAGGCCATCAGCCAATGGGGTATGCTAATGGGAAATATCAGCTTGTTTTTAATGGAGAAGTTTACAATTACAAAGAACTTAGAGAGGAATTAAAAAAGGCAGATTACCAATTTATATCTGATAGTGATACGGAGGTTATTTTAGCGGCTTACCAAAAATGGGGAAAAGATTGTGTATCTAAATTTGTTGGTATGTGGGCCTTTGCTTTGGTGGATGTTGAGAAAAGAGAGTTGTTTTTATCGCGCGACCGTTTTGGCATTAAACCATTGTACTATGCAAGTGTAAAAAATAAAATAGCCTTTGCATCAGAAATAAAAGCTTTACTGGCTTTGGATTTTATTGAGCCAGAGGCTGATATGACTGCGGTATTTGAATATGTAACCTTTGGTGCTACAGCCAACCCGGCATCTAACTTGTTTAAACAAATTAAGCCTTTACCGCCTGCACATAATTTGCTTATTAAGTTAGATACTTTGGATTTGAAGTTGGAGTGTTATTATGATTTAGAAAAACAAATTGAAGTATATAAACTTCCGGTTGAAAATCAGGTTCAAAAAACATACGAAGAGCTTTTACATAATTCTATCAACATTCACTTACGTGCTGATGTAGCCATTGGAGCAACTTTAAGTGGTGGGCTTGATTCGAGTACACTTACTGCCATAGCTGCCAGAGAAATGAATGGCAATATATTTAAAACATTTACGGCGGGTTATGATGAGAAAGAAATTGATGAATCGGATTTCGCGAGGAAAGTAATTGCCTCCCAAAAAAACATAGAAGGGCAATTTGCTTACCCAAATATTAAAACCTATTGGACGGATATAGATAAACTTATTTGGCATCAGGATTTGCCTATTAATTCGACATCGATGTTTGCGCAATGGGAGGTAATGAAACTGGCTCATCAACAAAACATTAAAGTTTTATTAGGCGGACAAGGAGCAGATGAAACGTTGGGAGGCTACTATAATTTTGCCGGACTTTATTTGATTGAAAAACTAAAACAGGGCAGAATTCCTTCTTTCTTATCAGAGAAAAAAGAGTTGAAGGATAAGTTTGCACCCAATATAAACAATGCTTTAGGCAGGGCTTTTTATTACTATTTACCTGAATTTACCCAACGTAACATTCGTAGTAAAAAGCGATTGGGAATGGGGTTTGTCTCTGAAAAATACCAGGATAGGTTGACCTATATAGATGTGCCTGCAAGAGGAGGAAAGACGTATAGGCAACAATCTTTACTAAGCACTCAGTTTGGGTTACAAGATTTGTTAAGATATGAAGACCGCAACTCGATGGCATTTTCGATTGAAAGTAGGGTGCCATTTTTAGACCACCGTTTAGTTGAGTTTTCGATCGCTCTGGATAACGATTGGAAAATAAAAAACGGCTGGACTAAGTATATTTTACGAAAAACAGCTGAACCTTTGCTGGATAAAGAGGTGGTTTGGCGCAAGTATAAAATGGGTTTTTTAACCCCACAAAAGCTATGGAAGTTACAATCTAAAAAAGAATTAGATACCTTTGTAAATGAAGTAAATATGCCCGATTTTTTAGATAAAAATTACTTATTGAAATTGAATAATGCTGATGTAAACGATAGCTCACATTTAAGTGAGTTTTGGAAAATGGTATCTTTTTTGAAATGGGCAGAAATATTTAACGTTAGATTTAATTAATGAAAGAGTTGAGATTTGCCCTGGTGGGCTGTGGAAGAATAGCGCAGAGACACGCTGAACATATTGTAAAGAAAGGAAAACTAATAGCGGTTTGCGATACGGATAAAGAACGTAGAAATGAATTGGCGGAAAAATATGCCTGCAAAGCCTATGCAACTATAGATGAGCTTTTGCAGCAGGAAAAAGAGCTTGACCTTGTATCAGTTTGTACACCTAATGCGCTACATGCCGAACAAAGCATACAGGTTTTAGAAGCCGGTATACATGTGCTTTGTGAAAAACCAATGGCTATTACGGTAGAAGATTGCGAACGAATGATAGCGGCGGCGGATAAAGCAAAAAAGCATTTGTTTGTTGTAAAGCAAAATCGCTTTAACGTACCTATTGCAGAACTGAAGCAGATAATTGACAATGGACGTTTAGGGAAGATAATAGATGTGCAGTTAAACTGTTTTTGGAACCGTAATAATAAATATTATGAAAGCTCTGATTGGAAAGGTAGAAAAATACTTGACGGAGGAACGTTGTTTACTCAATTTAGTCATTTTATAGATTTGCTTTATTGGATGGTGGGTGATGTAAAAAACATACATGCTATTACAAGAAATTTTATGCATCAGCATATTATTGATTTTGAAGATAGCGGGGTGATAACACTTGAGTTTGAAAATGGTGCTATTGGAACTGTAAATTATACCGTTAACAGTTTTGAAAAAAATATGGAAGGCTCTATTACTGTGTTTGGTGAAAAGGGAACAGTTAAAGTGGGGGGCCAATATTTAAACACCTTAGAGTATCAGAATATAGAGAACTATAAAATGGAAACCGTTTTTGAAACTAAACCGGCCAATGATTATGGTTACTATCAAGGCTCAATGTCTAACCACGATAAAGTATATGATAATGTGGTTGACGTGCTTAAAAATAATGGTACAGTTGCTACTAATGGGTTTGAAGGTTTGAAAACAGTTGAGATAATAGAAAGAATTTATAAAGTAGCACAAAAACAATTGCAGGTACAATGAGGGTTGGTATAATAACAGCTCATTATATGCCCGAAGTGGGGTATCAGGAGGTGCACCTCCCTAAAGCCTTTGCCAGAAACGGACACACGGTAAAAGTTTTTACATCTAATGCCTCGGTTAATTTGGGAGGAGAAATGAATAAACTTACTTATAAAAGTGGTTTATCTCATGATGAAAAATATGGGTTTGAGATTTTAAGATTGTCTGCTATATCGTACAAATCAAAAGCATACTCATTTGGCTTACGGAAAGCTGTAGAAGAATTTAAGCCTGATGTGCTCGTTATTTTAGGTGTTGCAAAAATATTTCCGATGCCATTGCTTAATGCAACTTTTGGAAAGAAGGTTAAAATGGTTTCGGTATATGGAGATGCAAAAGAGTATTTAGACAGAAATACGTTTAAACAAAAACTTAAGACTTCTTTATTTGAATTAGGTTATCGTTTTATTAAAGAACCACTTTATCGCAAAGCAGTAAGATATGGTGAAAGGCTGGTAATGAACATACCGGAAACAAATGATTTCTTTTTAAGTTTTTTAAAGGGTGACGATAAAAAAGTATTTGAGCAAAAGCGATTGATGCTTACACTTGGTTTTAATCCTGATGAATATTTTTATAATGAAGCAGATAGACTTAAGAAACGTAAAGAACTGGGCATTTTGGATGATGAAGTTGTGCTAATGACATCTACCCGAGTGAATAAAAGAAAGAATTTAGAGGGCAATATAGAACTGGTATCTCGCCTTAGAAAAGAAGGCAAAAAACTAAAATATATTATTGTTGGTTTTTTAGGTGATGCTTATGAGAAGGAATTAAAAGCATTCATGCAATCTCAACCACAACCTGAAGCATTTATTTGTTTTCCGTTTTTAAATGCTGAGGAAATACGAAAAATGTATTGCGCCGCCGACGTTGGTATTTGGATAAAAGCAGCTATTTCTATACAAGAAGCCATGGGTACAGGTTTGCCTATTATTTTAGAAAATAAACCCAGCGTAAACCACTTACTTAAAAACGAGGTAAATGGTTGGTTTTATAAAAAGGATAATTTTGATAGTGTTATAAAAAATGCAGTAACCGCCCTTCAGGAGAAAAAAATAGATAGAGAGAAACTGGCAAAGGAAAACGCTGCTGTACTATCTTATGACACCATTGCACAAAAAATGATTGAAAACTTAAATTAGGTTGACGTATAACGAATGGAAATATTGGCTTAAGCAGCAACCCTGGCATCTACGCTGGTTTACTGTTTTGGTGCTTATACGCCCCATAGTAGATAACTTTTATTACTTAAAAAACATTTCTCCTTTTTTATCTCCACTTTATTTAGTGGGAATTGCAACACCCATATTATGTGTTTATGCTATTATATCTTTTAAGAGAAAGGATAGATCGGTTTTTGATTTTCTGTTTGGGTTATGGACTATACTTATACTGCTGTCTTTAACGTTTATGTTTATTAACGACCCACTTTCAAAAACCTTCCTTGAGTATTTTTTAAAACTATCAATGCCAGTTTACTTGTTCTTTTTCTTGAGGCTTTATATTCGTTCTCAAAAAGATTTAGATGGACTTTTACAAACATTTATATATTCGTCTCTTTTTGTGGTGGGTGTTTTTTTATTTGAGTTAATAGTTAACCCAATTAAAGTGCAAAAAACCCGTGACCTTGAGAGAATACAGGGTTATTATGGAGACGTGATGAATTATGCCATCTACCTTTCGCAAGGCTTTTTAATTATGTGTTATTTTTATTTCCGTAGAAAGAATACACAACCGATATCGGTGAGAATGAGAAATTTAATACTGGTTGTTGTTTTATGTATTGCTTGTTTGTTTAAAATAAGTCATACGGCTACTTATGGTGTATTTTTATGTGTTTTTCTGTTATTTATTCTGTTCAACCTAAAAACAAATAAAACAGCCGGTTTTCTTTTAATTATTGGCATTTCGATAATTGGTTATTTTTTTGGTAGTGAGGCTATTGAAAAAAATGTGGCCCCGCTGCTTAAAACAGATGTAGCTGTGTATGAAGGAAAAAAGGCTAATGAGCGTTTGTTACATGGTAGGGTAGGGCGGTGGAAAGATATGATGGAACAGTATACTAATTTCCCGATTGCAGCTCAATTTGTTGGTATGCCATCTACCATACAAACCTCCTATGCCGAAGTAAGTACAGGGGCGCATAATGATTTTGTACGTATTTTATTTTTTACCGGTTATATAGGGTTAGTGGTTTACCTGCTAACCTTTATTTTTTTCTTTAGCAGGTTAAAATATCTTCCCCCCGATAAACACTTTTTAGCTTTAGGTACTTTAGCTATACTTATTATGTACTCCATAAGCACTTGCCCAACATTATATGCCCCTATGTTGTATATATTGTATGCCGTACTGTGCTATTTGGCCTTGCCCACAAATGTTTTAACCAAGCAAAATGATTAAACAGAAAGTACTTTTACTTGGTAAATTGCCCCCACCGTACATGGGGCCATCTATTGCTACGGAGATACTATTAAAATCGAGCTTGAAGGATAAATTCGAGTTAATTCATTTAGATACTAAGATTAATCATAAAATAAGTTCATTCGGAACCTTGAGTTTTGGTAAAGTGTTTAGGAATATATCTATCTACTTTAAAATGATAAGCCTTACCCAAAAAAAGAAGCCTGATATTGTGCTCATACCCATTAGTCAAACTACGATGGGTTTTTTAAAAGATTCTTTATTTATATTAATTGCTAAATTTTTCGGAAGAAACGTTGTTCTTCAATTACGCGGCAGTAATTTTAAAACATGGGTAAATAAATCTTCTTCTTTAAACAAACAGTATGTAAAGTATATTTTAAAGAAAACACAAGGCGTAATTGTTTTGGGAAATAATCTTAAACACATTTTTGCAGACTATTATACTGACGATAAAATATTTGTAGTGCCTAATGGGGGAGATTACAATTTTCCTGAAAAGAATAAAACTGACGAAGTGAAAATTTTATACTTAGCTAATCTCCTCGAGTCAAAAGGCATAGAGGATGTTTTTAAAGCTATTGAGATAGTAAGTAAAAAAGTTGATGTGAAATTTTTGGTAGATGTTATAGGTTCGTGGCATAATAAGGATGAAGAAAAACGATGCGTTGCAATTAAGGATAATGGCAATCTTCCAATAAATATTCATTTACCCAAAGGGTTAAACGAAAAATTTCAATATTTAGCTGATGCAGACATATTTGTTTTTCCACCAAGAGAGCCTGAAGGTCATCCGTGGAGCATTGTAGAAGCTATGGCCGCAAGATTGCCTATTATATCGACTAATATGGGGGCTATAATAGAATCGGTTATTGATGGGGAGAATGGATTTATTATTGAGCCAAAACACCCGAAACAAATTGCTGAAAAACTAGAATTATTAATTAAGAATGAATCGTTAAGAAAAAAAATGGGTGCTGCTGGCCGTAATTTATATCTTGCTAATTTTACTGAAGCAAAAATGGTTGAAAAACTTACATATACTTTTAACAATATTATACAAAAGTGATTACTGAAACAATACATAACGAAGATTTAAAACAAGTAGAAGAATTTTGGAACACACATTTGTGTGGCAAACAATTTGTTGATGCTAAATTTCCATCGAAAGAATTTTTTGAATTATACAGAAACTTCCGGTACAAGAAAACCCATCATTTAGATACCTACATTGATTGGAAAGGGGCTAAAGGAAAAGATGTATTAGAAATTGGTTTGGGTATAGGAGCAGATGGTAGCCGTTGGGCACAAAATGCACGAACCTATACAGGGGTTGATTTAACAGCAGAGGCAGTATATGCTACTAAAATACATTTAGACCATTTAGGTTTAAAAGGTCATATTGTACAGGGCAATGCTGAGGAATTAGTGCTCCCTTCTTCACATTTTGATATTGTTTATTCGCATGGGGTGTTGCACCACACTACCAATATTGAAAATACGTTTAGAGAAGTAAACCGAGTTTTAAAACCTGGTGGACAATTTATTGTAATGCTTTACTCTAAAGGTTCGTTTAATTATTGGGTTAGAATTCAATTTTATTTTAGATTGAGATTGTTGTTCGAGATTTTTAAAAATAAGCTTGGTGGATCATCAAAGGGAGATTGGGCTTTGCATGTAAAGAACTTTAAACAAGAGGGCTGGAAATATTTATCTTGGAATAATTTTCCGCATCGCTGTACAGATGGACCTGATTGTAAGATTGCCAATATTTATTGGCAAAGTGAAATGGTAAGCATGCTTGAGAACTCAGGATTTGATATAGAGAAAAAGAAGAAAGCACATTTCCCCATTGGCGGACATTTTCCAAAACTGGAAAGGTTTTTAGCCAATTTTATAGGATTTCATCAGCTTATTTGGGCTAAGAAAAGATAATTATGTGTGGCATTGCCGGTTATATCTCTTCTAAAAAACTGCAAGATGCCGCTATGCTTAGTTGTTTGCATCACCGTGGCCCAGACCATGAAGGAAGCTATACCGATGCTTTACAAAACAAACAACTTTTTTTAGGACATACACGCCTTAGTATCCTTGATTTATCAGCGGATGGTAACCAACCGATGTTTTCGGATAACAAACAAATTGTTATTGTGTTTAATGGAGAGATTTATAATTTTCAGGAGCTAAAGAAAAAGCATTTAGTTAAGGAAAATTTTCATTCGAAAACAGATACCGAAGTTGTTTTAAAACTGTATGAAAAATTAGGCATTGATTTTATTAGCGAATTGAATGGCGATTTTGCCATTAGTATTTTTGATAAACAAAAAGATAAGCTTTATTTAATAAGAGATAGAGTAGGGGTAAAACCGATTTATTATTTACATGATAGTGAAAAATTTATTTTTGCATCGGAAATAAAATCAATACTGGCAGCGGGTGCAGATACTGTTTTGAACGAAGATGAAATATTGAATTACTTTGTTTTTAAATACAGTCCGCAACAAAAAACGCTTTATAAAAATATATTCCGTTTACCACCTGCATCTTATTTAGAGTATACTGTTTCTAAAAATACATTATCTATAAATAATTATTGGCAGGTACAAAAAAATAATGCCTATACTAACCTTTCTTATAGTGATGCTAAAGATTGCTTATTCGGGTTGATAAAAGATAGCTCAGAAATGCGACTGATAGCTGATGTGCCCGTTGGTAATTTTCTCTCAGGAGGCTTGGATTCATCTATTATAGCGTACTTTATAAAAGACAGAAAAGATATTTTACATTATTGTGCCCGAAAATCAGAAAATGATTTAAAGAAAGAAGGAACAACATCTGATTACTATTATGCCGAAAAATTAGCGAAGAATTGGAACTTAAATTTTAGTCATATAGATATTGGAAGTGAAGAGGCAAGTGTAGAAATGATACGTAAAACTCTTTTCTATTCGGAAGATTTGATAGCCGATGGCTCTCAAATCCCATCTTACTTGATTACTAAAGATGCAGCTAAAACATCAAAAGTTATTCTGTCAGGAATGGGAGCTGATGAATTGTTTTTGGGTTATGCTGGGCACATGCTCACACTTATATCATCGCAGTATTTAGACAAGTTACCTAATATGCTATCTAATAGCATGGGTAGTTTAGCTGCCAAAGTAAACCAGGGCAAAGGCAAGTTTTTAGCTTATAGGCGTTATATACATAAAATGGGCAAGTATAGCAGGTATCCTGATTATAAATATGCTTTATTTAATATTGTTGGAGATTTTGATAATTCGTGTTCGGTTTATAATGGGAACAGAGAAGGTGTGGAAGAAATGATGACGAATTATTTTCCTAAAGGAAAAGGCATATTTGATTCTCTATTCCATTTTGAGATGGAAAATTTTTTAGTTAAAAATTTACATTATACAGATAGAATGGCTATGGCTAATTCTGTAGAATGCCGTGTGCCTTTTTTAGACCATAGAATAATTGAGTTTGCTTATAGTATACCTCGTAATTATAAATTAACTACCAGTGGAAAGTTTAAACGCATTTTAAAAGATACCTTTAAAACACAATTACCTGATTATATTGTAAACCGTAGAAAAGCCGGATTTGGTATGCCTTTACGAAGTATTTTTAGTAACCGAAAAACTATAGATGCTTTATTAGACCAAAACTTTTTTGCCGGGTTCACTAAATTTTCTATTGAGAATATAGATAAGATAATTGATAACCATATAGCAGGAAAAGAGGATAACTCTTCTATTATATATGCCTTAATTTCTTTTCAGGAATGGTATAAAATGAATTTTAAGTAAGCGAATATATTATTTTAAACTGTATCGAAACCGAACAGTGTGGTGATAAAATCGAACACTTATAATTGAAATTCTTCTTCGAAAGCCAAGTAAAACGATAGTTCCATAGATTGGCACGAACTTGGTATTTATAAAAATATGCGAAAAAATAAAATCCAGTTAATTTATCTATTTCTATTGTTTATTTCAACAAGCTTTTTATTTGCGGGTTCACCCATAAATATCATAGCCATCATAGATGTCAATATTATTCCAATGAGTAAAGAAGAAGTATTGTTAAATCAAACCATACTTATTGAAAATGGAAAGATTAAGCAATTTGGAAAAGTGACAGATATTAAAATTCCGCAGGGCTCGCAAGTAATTGATGGGAAAGGGAAATATTTATTACCTGGGTTCTTTGACATGCATGCTCATTTTTTTTACGAGCAGGGAGAAAATAGAAACACCTGTGAAGCTGAATTAAAAATGATGCTGGCTAATGGATTGACAACAGTAAGAATAGAATGTGGAGACTCTGTTTATCTCGTGGCAAGAAAAAATGTGAATGAAAATAAATGGTTAGGTCCGCAGTTATTTGTTTCAAGCCCCCAGTTTGTTGGCAACTGGCCTTGGCCCGGAAAAATGTTTGCTGAAATCTGCAAAGAACCCAAAGATGCAATTGCTGCAGTTCGTAAATGTAAACAGGAAGGATACGACGAGATAAAAATTACTTTTATGGTTAAGAGAGATGTTTATGATGCTATAATTAAAACGGCGAAAGAGGTGGGGATGAAAATTACAGGACATGTGGGGCCATTTGTTAAACTTCCGGCAGCGCTTGAAGCAAAACAGCAAATTGAACATATGGATGAGTTTATAGAGATGTTGTTGCCCGATACGATCTATAATCATGGGCAAAGTGTTTCAGATATGAATATTTGGGAAAAAGAGGCATGGGCTACAGTTCCTTATTTGGATGAGAATAAAATACCGACTCTTGTTAAGATGGTTAAACAAGCGGGGATTTATGTGACGCCAACCAATTATTTTTTCTTTTCTTCCTTTGTAGATAGCCTTACAAAGGAAGAATGTATGCGAAAACCTGACTATGCTTTTATTCCCCCTAAGATCAGGGAAACACGATGGAAAGTGAGAGACTACTATTGGAAAAATGCTCCGCCAAAATCTAGCAGAGAAAAGTACTTTCAAATAAAAAGTAAAATAACATACGAACTGGCTAAAGTAGGTGTTAAACTTATGGCCGGCTCTGATTCGCCGGAGTGGTTCCTCGTACAGGGATTTTCCATACATAATGAACTTGAGGCTTTTGCAAAAATAGGAATGAGTTTGTTTGAAGTATTAGAAACAGCTACTATTAATCCGGCTACTTATTTAGGCATTAACAAAACAAAAGGCACGATTGATATTGGAAAGGATGCAGATTTGATTTTATTGGAAAAGAATCCGCTTGAAAATATATCTAATACCAAATCTATCTGCGGTGTAATGGCTGGTAATAAATGGTTTGATAAGGGGCATTTAAAACTTATGCTGAATGAGGCAAAATCTGAGTTATCTAAAAGCAATTAGTTTTTAATATTTGATATACTTAAATTCTTTACTTTATCAATTTTTAGAAGTAATTAGAAATGAAAAATCCTTAAAGGGTAAGACTTTTAAGTTTTTTTATTGGCGGAGGCTGAGAGATTCGAACTCTCGATACAGTTACCCGTATACAACCTTTTATATATGAGGTTTTTGTAGATACCCACACTTTAAACTTGCTACAGGTGTCTGTATAGGTATCCTTTAATTAGAGTCTGTGTTTTAGTGCCTAATCTGTATAAACTGTTTTCATGAGAAGTGTATTAGATATAGAGGAAACACATTAGAGGGAGGATAAGATATATCACAATTTTATTATCTTTACTAATAAACTTTCTTCCAATGAAAAAACTCCTTCTAATAATTTTATTTTTTTGTATTAAACAGGTCAATTCTCAAACTACCGTACCAGGTGGATATGTATATGGAACATGGACTTTAGCTGGTTCACCTTACTTAATACAGGGTGGTATTCTTGTGCCAAATGATTCTACACTTACTATTAATCCTGGGGTTGTTGTAGAATTTCAAGGGCATGATAAACTTTTTTGTAAGGGTAGAATACTTGCACTTGGAGCTGTTTCTGATAGTATAACTTTTACTATTGCTTCAAGCAGTAGTTCCACTGGTTGGTGGGGTATTAGATTTGATAGTACAGCAAATACAAACGACACCTCTAAATTCTTTTACTGTAAAGTTCAATATGGGAATGCAAATGCTTCTTCAGGTAATGATGCTCATGGTGGGGGATTTTTCTTTAATGATTTTTCAAAATGCATTATTAGTAATTGCAATATTTCTAATAATAATGCTATGTATGGTGGTGGAGCAATTTATTGCACTTCATCATCTCCTATTATTAAAAATAGTTCAATTACCAATTCATATTCATATAATGGTGGTGAAGGAATTGATTGTGAGAATAATTCCCATACAATAATTGACAATAATTTCATTAGTGGAGGTAATATCTATTTTGAAAACTCTTCTCTTACTATAACAAATAATACTATTAGTAGTGGCAATACTGTATGTTCAATCTGTTGTTGGAATGCTTCTTCAATAATAAGTAACAATATTATTGAATCTAATATATGTACAAATGGGGGAAATGGAGGTGCAATACTTCTTAATAACTCTTCCTCTACAATCACTTATAATAAAATTTGTAATAATTCTAGTGTAGGGATTTCTTATGGAAATCAAACTGGTGTTGTAACTAATGTAACTATATCAAACAATATAATAGCTAATAATACATCTGTTAATGGCTTTGGTGGTGGTGCTATATCATTATATAATGCTTCCCCAACTTTAATCAATAACACCATTTGTTATAATAAAAGCAGTGGAAATGGCGGAGCATTATATTGTGATAATGGTTCAAAACCTTCAATTTATAATAGTATTTTATATGGAAATACTTCAGCATTAAGTGGAAATCAAATTTATTTAAATGACCAGTATAGCCAACCTCCAATTTATAATTGTAATATACAAGGTGGTACATCGGCTTTTGGACTTAATGGGAATGTTTATGTGGGGACTTATAGTAATAATATTGATTTTAATCCATCATTTGTTGCCCCATCAGCAGGAAGTGGAAATAGTTTTAATGGACTAATAGCAAATTGGTCTTTACAATCAAATTCTCCATGCATAAATGCTGGTAATCCTACAGGTTCATATCCAGCAACTGACATTGCAGGAAATCCTCGTGTTTATGGTTCAATTATAGATATTGGGGCTTATGAGTATCAAGGTTTGGTAGGAATAAAACAATTATCAATAGAAAATACTCAGATAAATATTTACCCAAACCCAACTAGTAGCAATTTTACTATAGAAACTATCAATATAGAAAAACAAACTCTACAAGTATTTGATGTAACAGGTAAAATGGTTTTAAATCAATCTGTAGAAGGTAAAACAACAATTGATGTAACTAGCTTAAGTGAAGGAGTTTATAATCTCAGTTTAATTAACTCAACTGGAGTTATAAATAAAAAGTTGGTTATAGTAAGGTAATTAAAAATTTATTTGTACTTATTTAAAAGTTATTTCTTTTTACCATTACCTAAATTTTTTAGATAAATAGGAAGCCCAATTGACCATAAAGTCACTACAATTATAAGTACTACTGTTCCGTCCATATCTAACGTGTCTTATGTAAGTAATAGATAGTTCCAGCTGTACCAGGGGAATTTGTGCTACCATACTGTAATACAAGATTAGTTGTACTCTGAGAAACAATAGTATACACATCTCCACCAAAATTTAGTGTAGTATTTGAATTACATATCCATTCTGTTGCTACTACAGTACCTGTTAAGCCATAATTACAAGCTAATTGGGTAGTACTAGTACCATTAAATGGGATAGAAAAGAACTGAAGCATACACTTATATAGAGGAGAATGCATAGTGATTTAATCATGGTTTCTAGATTTCAAAACCATGATGGGATACTAGTAAAGACCTGTGATTTAGAAAAACCTTGTAGGTATCCTATTTAGGTATCTCAGAAGTGTTAAAAGTGATAGGATTAAAAGAGAAATCCCCAGTAAATACTGAGGGTTTAATTTGATAGCGGAGGCTGAGAGATTCGAACTCTCGATACAGTTACCCGTATACAACCTTTCCAGGGTTGCTCATTCGACCACTCTGACAAACCTCCTGATTTTTAGTATTTCTTTTTTTGCGCTTTTTTATTTTTAGCAACGGCTTCTTTGTTTTGCTTTTTTTTAAGATTGTAGTTATAGCGCATACTGTCCCAATAGTCTTTAGTATAATCGGTGAAAATTTCTTCACCTGCTTTAATATCACGAGTGGCAACAATAAAACACTTATCATCAAAAATTTCGTACTGACTATTATTTTTTAAGCCTTTTACACGTACAAATCCATTAGCATCATTTGCATAACGGGCTTTATATTGCGGTGTGTGAAAAGCATCTACACAACGGTTTTTATTAAAGTAAAACAAGTATCCATCTTCGTCACGGTCAACACGCTCTTTATAATCTTTCCACCCAATTACTTCTCCACGATATTCAATAATTTTGGTTTCTTTTTTTAAAGGTTTTGTAGTATATAAACCTTTGCCCGAGCCCGGTATTTTCGATTTTTTTACAATTAATGCCATAGGTTTGCAAAAGTAAAAGGTTATTGCTTACATTTGCGGCCGTGTTTGGTTTTTTACTGTTATTTATCAACAGAAAAAATTAAAAGGGAATGCCGTGAAAATCGGCAACAGTGCCCGCTGCTGTAATCTCGTTTGTTGTAAAAACAAATAAAAACAACTACTACCACTAACGATTAAAACCGTTGGGAAGGATTTGAAGAGAGAGTCAGAAGACCTGCCATACACATTAACGTAAAAATCCTCGTGGACAAGGATTTAAAACGAAATGATGTTTAGAGTAAAATATAGTTTAGGAGTATTTTTTTTACTTATTTGTTCCTTTTGTTTTTCGCAGCAAAAGAGCGATACTTTGCTTCTAAACGAAGTTAATGTTACCGATTATCGCATAAAAAAATCTACCGAAAATTTTGTTCAGCTAAAAATAGATTCGGCATCGCAAAGCGCTTTTTTAACATCAAACCTATCTCAATTACTTATACAGCAAAACGGAACATTGGTAAAAGCTTATGGGCCAGGTAACATAGCATCGCTTGGTATAAGAGGCAGCACAGCACAGCAAACAGCTGTTATTTGGAATGGGATGAATATTAATAACCCTATGCTTGGGCAAGCAGATATATCTTTATTACCTATTGGTTTTTTTAACAATATGAGTTTGCAAAAAGGGGCACTCAGTGGTTATTGGGGCAGTGGGGCTATGGCAGGGGTTTTAAACTTGCAAAGTAGCCCGCAACAAACTAATGGGTTAATGGTACAGGCATCTACCTCGTACTCGTCTCTACAAAATAGTGTACAATGGGCTTCGGTAAATTTTTCGGCAGGTAAATTAATTTCGTCTACTAAGCTACTGGTAGATTTTTCGCAGAATAAATATCAATATTATAAAAACACCGATACATCTTTAGTTAAACAAACTCAACAGCATAGTCAAACAAATCAGTTAGCCTTGTTGCAAGATTTTATATACAACCTAAAACCTAACCAGCAATTAGGTTTACATATTTGGGTACAAAATGTAGATAGGCAGATACCCTATACAATAAGTGCTTTGCCACAGGATGCTAACCAAACTGACAAGACTTTTAGAACCATGTTGGACTGGAAGGTGAGTCAGAAAAAAATCACCTTTAACACCAAGCTTGCCTTTTTTAACGAAGCCATTATTTATAACAATATAACCGATGCTATTTATAGCAACAATAACTTTAAAACTTTTGCTTTAGATGCAGATTTACAATATAAGGCAAACAAAGGTTTTACTATAAGTGGGGGAACAGGTAATATGTTATCATTAGGAAACTCGCCAAATTTTATAACACAAAAACAATTATTACGTGACGCTTTGTTTGAGAATATAAGCTGGAATAGTAAACGTAATCTTTTCATCGCTAACGTATATGCCCGACAAGAATTATTTAACTCAACCACATTTGTACCAACCGCAGGCGCAACAACAACCTTAAATATTTTTAGTTGGCTTGCCTGGAAAGCAAATGCGGGCACCGTTTACCGTTATCCTACTTTAAACGATTTGTATTGGAACCCAGGTGGTAACCCAAACTTAAAACCAGAGCAAGGATATAGTGAGGAAACATCGCTTTTAACAAAACATCAAATAAAAAATATTTCATTAAACTTCACTGGGACTATTTTTAGCAGAGATATACATAATTGGATTATGTGGCTACCGGGACAGGATGGAAACTGGAGTCCGGTAAATATTTTGCATGTGTGGAGCAGGGGATTAGAAACTAATACGGAGGTAGTTTATAGAAAAAACAGATTTAAAACATCACTTAATGTACTTACAAACTACATTTTATCTACATCGTTACCCTCTACTAATAACCAGTATACCCAAATGGTTTATGTACCCATGTATTCTGGCTCCGCTATTGTTTCGGTTGAATATAAAAACTGGATATTACGTACAGTTTGTACGTACACTGGCTACCGCTATTTAAGTACAGATAATTATAACTATTTAACTCCTTATACTTTGTTAGACCTTCGTGTGGCACGTACTTTTGTTTGTAAAACCTTTTTATTGAATATTTTTGCGGAGGTAAATAATGTATTGAATGAAAATTACCAGAGCATAACGCAATATGGCATGCCATTAAGAAATTATAAAGCAGGATTAATTATTCAATATCATAAACCAATAAAAAATAAAATAACAATATGAAAAAACAATTACTATCAATTGCCTTATCTATAGGTGTTATAGCTGTATCGGCACAAAGTACACCTACTACACAAATTAGTGATTTTGAAAATGTTACTTTAACAAGTAACCACAATACTGTATATAATGATTCTACCGGTGGCGGCGGATTTACCAGTGGCAATGCCTATTTCCCTTCTCAGTGGGACCCACATTATGACTATTGGTCTGGTGGATGGGCTGCAAGTTCTGTAAGAGATTCTACCAACGCATATCCTAATTTATATGGTTGCGCTGCTTATACAGGATATAATAGTTCTAATAAATACGCTGTAGGAACAACTTCTGGGAGTCTTATGATGTATATGACAGATAGTTTGATTGGTAAAACCGTTACCGGAATGTATATATGTAATAGCACTTACGCATATAAGAGTATGAAAAAAGGCGATTCTTATGAGCCGGCTTTTACAGCACGTAATAAAGATTGGTTTAAACTTACCGCTAAAAAATATTTTGGAGGTGTTTTAACTAATGATAGTGTTGAAGTTTATTTAGCAGATTTCCGTTATTCAGATACTACTCAAAATTATATTTTAAAAACCTGGATGTGGGTAGGGTTTTCTGCCATTGGTAATGTAGATAGTTTATCATTTTCGCTTAGCTCATCACAAAATGGCACGTATGGAATGAACACACCTGCCTTTTTCTGTATAGATAATGTTACCCTTAGTACATATAGAGATACTGCTGCGACCACAGGAATTAAAAATTACTTTTCGGAAAACAGCCTAAGTGTTTATCCTAACCCTGCAGTTACCGAAACAGAGATTGTATATAACACAAGTGCTTCGGTACCTGTTAATTTAAAATTAATTGATTTATTAGGTAATGAGTTAATTACACAAAAAGCACAATCGTTTTTAGGGTTAAATAAATTTAAAATAGATGTATCTACATTACCGGCAGGTGTTTATTATGTTACACTTAATGCGGGAAGTAATTTGTTAACCAAAAAATTAATTAAACAGTAATGCGGTTTTTATTTGTTGTTTGTTTTATATCTCAGGTTGCCATTGCGCAGTTTGCTCCGCCTCAGGGGCAAACTGGCAGTACGGCCATGTATAAAGATAGTAGTGCTTTTGTAGCTTGGGCAAGTGCCTGTAAAATAACACGTGGCTTGCAAGATATATCGAACACATCATCGGGTTATGCAACAGTGGGAGATAGCAGCAGTGCTATCAACATTGCTGATGGAAATGTAGTTAGCTTAGGTGATGGAGGGTCTGCCATTTGTACTTTTGCACATGAAATATACAATGGAATCGGGTACGATTTTGCTGTATTTGAAAATTCGTTTGATGGGGATTATTTGGAGTTTGGGTTTGTAGAAGTGAGTAGCGATGGGGTTAATTTTTTCCGTTTTCCGGCAACTTCAAACACTCAAGATACATTACAGACAGGAGCCTTTGGTGATAGTGATGCCACTAAAGTAAATAACCTTGGTGGTAAATACATAGTGCAATATGGTACTCCGTTTGATTTGAATGAAATGCAAGGCATTAGTGGTTTAGACATTAATCACATAACACATGTCAAAATAATTGATGTAGTTGGTAGCATAAATACAACTTATGCAACTCACGATAAAAATAATAATAAAGTTAATGACCCATGGCCAACTCCTTACGCATCGTGTGGATTTGATTTAGATGCTGTGGGTGTTATTAACCAGCAAAGCAATAACGCTATTAAAAAAATAGACGACAACATATCTGTTTCTGTTTATCCGAATCCTGCAAGTACTAATTTATGTATTAGTTTAAATAATGCTTTAGCTAATGATGCAATTATTTACATAACCGATATAAATGGAAAAACTGTTATTCAGAAAGAACTTGAGTCTACTGAAAATATACTAAATATAGATGTTGCCATGCTTGATAATGGCTTTTATTTTCTTCAATTAAAAAGTAACTCAATATGTGTTACAAAAAAAATCAGCATAACTAAATAATGGCGAATAGATTTAAATTATACTTTTTGTTTATAACAATAAGTATGGCAGTTGTTTCATGTAGAAAAGATACGCCGCCATCACTTTCTCAGCAACAAGGAAGTATAACTTCGGGTAAATGCTTATTAGTTTGCGACGAAGGTGGTTTTGGAAATAATAATGCAAGTGTTTCTGTTTATGACCCAACAAATAATTCAACGGTTATAAATGCGTATACAGCTGCAAATTCAAACCAAAGTTTAGGAGATGTACTGCAATCGGTAACAGCATTTAATGAAAAATATTATTTAGTAGTAAATAACTCAGGTAAAGTAGTTGTATGCGATAAAAACTTTGTAAGGCTTACTACCGTTAGTGGCTTTATATCGCCAAGATATATGCAAGTTGTAAGAGATAATAAAGCTTATGTAAGTAATCTTGTGTTACCAACTAATTCTAATCAAACAAATTATATACAGGTACTGGACATTACAACAAATACGATAAGTAAATCTATTCGTGTGGATGGATGGACAGAGCAAATGGCACAAGCTTACGACAATGTTTATATCACTAATCAGAATAAAAACTATGTATATGTTATAAATGCTTCAAATGATGCATTGGATAGCATTTATGTAGGAGCTACAAGTGCCTGTATTGTAAAAGATGTAAACGAAAAATTATGGGTAAGCTGTAATGCTAATGCTACCAATAATATATCCGCTAAATTAGTTAGAATAAATCCAGTTTCTAATTCGGTAGATACTGCAATTTCTTTACAAACTACACAAAACTCTATTAGTAGGTTATCTATAAATGGCGATGGTACTACTTTATACTACTTAATGAATGATGTTTATAGAATGAGTATTACTGCTACTACTTGTCCTACAACAGCTATTATAACGCAAGGCACGCATACTTTTTATGGCTTATGTATAGACCCTGCAGATGAAACTATTTATATAAGCGACGCTGTTGATTATAACTCAAATGGCAAACTATATCGCTACCAATCAAATTTAAGTTATGTAGGAGGTTATACGGTTGGTATAATTCCAGGCTTTATGTTGATGAATTAAGAAAGCTAAGCTACTTGCTTTTTAAGCACAATAGTTTGTTTTCTATCAGGCCCAACTGATACTATGCTGATAGGCACACCTGTATTTTCTTCAATAAAAGAAATGTAGTTATGTAACTCTTCAGGTAAGTTAGTAGCAGCCGTAATATTTTGTTTCCAACCTTTCATTTCTTTATAAACTGGGGTTATGTCAGCATTTATAACATCAAACGGAAGAATTTCGGTTTTTTCACCATTTATTAAGTAATGGGTACAAACTTTTATGGTATCAAAATCATCCATTACATCTGCTTTCATCATAGTAAGTTCAGAAACACCGTTAATCATAATAGCATATTTAAGAGCCGGTAAATCTAACCAGCCACAACGACGTGCACGCCCTGTAGTAGAACCATATTCGTTACCAATTTTGCGCATGGTTTCTCCAGTTTCATCATTCAATTCAGTAGGAAAAGGACCACTACCTACACGTGTACAATAAGCTTTAAAAATACCAATTACATTGCCAACCGAACGAGGAGAAATGCCTAAACCGGTGCAGCAACCTGCAGTCATAGTATTTGAAGAAGTTACAAAAGGGTAGGTACCAAAATCAATATCGAGCATAGAACCTTGAGCGCCTTCTGCCAGTACTTTTTTACCGGCTTTTAAAGCTTGGTTTATATAATATTCGCTATCGATAAGAGTCAATTGCTTTAGCTCATCTATGGCTTGAAACCAAACAGGTTCTAGTTCACCTAAATTATATTCGAAATTATGGAATGCTAAAAGCTGTTTGTGTTTTTCAACTAAAGAATTGTATTTTTCTTTAAAATTAATTGAAGTAATATCGCCCACACGTAAACCATTACGTCCGGTTTTATCCATATAGGTTGGGCCAATGCCTTTTAAGGTAGAGCCAATTTTTTCTTTTCCTTTTGATGCCTCAGAAGCAGCGTCTAACAAACGATGAGTCGGTAGAATTAAATGTGCTCGTTTACTAACCAATAATTGCTTTTTTATATCGACACCCATTTTTATAAGGGCATCAATTTCTCTTTTTAAAATAACCGGATCGATAACAACACCGTTGCCAATAACGTTGGTGCAATGTTTATGAAAAATACCGCTTGGAATTGTATTAAGCACATGCTTAATGCCATTAAACTCTAATGTGTGGCCTGCATTTGGCCCTCCTTGAAAACGACATATCATATCGTAAGATGGGGTTAGCACATCAACTACTTTGCCTTTACCTTCATCGCCCCATTGTAGGCCTAACAATACATCTGCTTTGTTCATATTTGAAAATTAAGACCCAAAATTACGTTAAATACAGGCGTTGAAATGGTAATTTAATAATTTGTTGATAAAGAATTTTTTACACAGATTTTTATATTTTTACATATATGTTCAGATACTTACTTCTATTATTTTTTCCTACCCTTGTTTATACTCAGACAAAATTTGAGTTAGTGAAAAAAATATCATCGTTTAAACACCCCGAGAATGTTTACATTATTGATGCTAATAAAGTTTTAATTGCTGATATAGGTAAAACGTTTAAATCGACCGAACGGGATAGTGATGGTGTGGTATACCAATGTGTTATGGGTAACATTAATGCTAAAAACAAACTAAATAAAACCTTTAAATTAAATGCTCCAAAAGGGATGATGGTAAACGGTACTACACTTTTTATTGCCGATATAGATAGAATTGTAATAGCCAATGTTGAAACGGGCACAAAAATAGATGAGATAGTTTTTACGGATACGACGGTATCTTTAAACGATATTTTTTTATTGGATGATAACACTTTATTGGTTTCGGTTACCAATAAGCATGAATTATTTGCGGTTACTTTATCATCGAAAGAAATTATAAACCTTTCAAATAGCAGTGTAGAGGGGGCTAATGGCTTATGTAAGAATGAAAAGAAAATTTATGTATGTGGATTTGCATCGAAAGAAAAAAAGAAAGGAAGCCTTTATGAATATGATTTAGAAAGCAATAAAGTAAGCACTATTGTAAGAGAATTAGGGCATTTAGATGGCATGAAATTATACAACAATAAATTATTGGTAAGTGATTGGGGCGCGGACTATAACCACGGTAAAATTTGGGAGATAGATTTAGAGACCAAAAAGCCCAGTATTGTTTTAGAAGATGAAATGCTTAAAAGCCCTTCTGGGTTTGATTTGCTGGAAAATACTTTAATTATGCCTTGTTTAGATAGCGGAAATATTTTGGTATATAAACTCAAATAGCTTTTAGTTCTCCCAGTATTTTTTCCGTAGCACCTGATTTGTTTTGCATGTAGTTTTTTATCTCAGTACTTAATTTATTGCGATAATTTTCGTCTGCAATAATTTTATCGAAGAATAAAAACAAGTCACCTTCATTAGAAACTACTTTTGAAATGCCAAACTGTAAAGTTTCTGTTGCTTCTACAAATTTATGATGATTTGTACCAAATGCCACAGGTACATTATATACCAAGGTTTCTAATATATTGTGTATGCCATCGTTAAAGCCTCCACCAATATAAGTAGCTGTTGCGTAACGATAAAGCTGGGAAAGTACGCCTATAGTATCTATAATTAAAACATCAGCCTTATCTATATTTATAGGGTTTGTATAAAGTGTATAGTTTACAGTGCCAATTAATTTTTCGATATTGGCTACCGATGCTTTATTTACTTCGTGCGGAGCAATTATTAGCTTTAAATTATTGTGTTTTACTTTCAGTTTGTTAAAAGCCTCTATTACAATTTGTTCTTCTTTAGGCCATGAGCTACCTACAACTAATATTTTATTGTTGGCACAAAAACTATCAATAAGCGGTAGTTCTTTTTTTGTTTTAAGTATGTCAAAAACTCTATCAAAACGAGTGTCGCCAACAACTTTATAGTTTTTAATATGTATGGTTTCTAATAATTTACCCGAAGCTTCATCCTGAATGAGTAGAAGTTTATAAGTGCTTAAAGCTTTTTTGAAAATGCCACCGTACCATTTAAAAAAAGGTTGATGGGGTTTAAATACAGCTGAAATTAAAAAGGTTGGGATTGCCTTTTTATGTAACTGAAATAAAAAATTAAGCCAAAATTCGTACTTGATAAAAATGGCTATGCTTGGGTTTACAATATTCAAAAAATCGGTAGCGTTTTGCTTGGTATCTAAAGGCAGGTAACAAACTACATCAGCACCATCCCAATTTTTGAAGGCCTCGTATCCGCTTGGCGAAAAAAAACTTAGTACAATTTTAACAGTTGGATGTTGTTTTTTAAAGGCTTCGATAACTGGTCTGCCTTGTTCAAACTCACCATAC
>JABDDQ010000014.1:0-748 GCA_013287545.1 Bacteroidota bacterium
TTAAAATACCATCTTCCGCAAACAACTTTACCAAAACAATGTGTAAGTTTTATTTCGGGTTTTAATTGCAACATTTCTACCATGGATAGTACACTTGGCATAAGCTTAGATGCCTATTTAGGTGCACAAAATAAGTTTTACCAAAATGCTACAACTACCAAAATACAAGGCACGTTTTATGAACATCAATTATGTAGTTAGCGATGCCATTAGGGGCTGGCTTATACATTGTTACGATAAAAACGAACAACTAAATAATTTACTTAACCACATGATTTTTTATGGTAAACTATATTACGCTTTAGATGCTGCTTTACCAAATGTGGAAGACTCCATAAAAATACAATATTCAACCGTGCAAATGCAGTATTGCAAAACCTTTAAAAAGAATTTGTGGGCTTATTTTGCCGAAAAAAACCGCTTATACAATACGGATTTAAAAGAATTAGCTCCCTTTGTTTCTGATGGACCTTTTACTTCTGAAATAAGTAAAGATTGTCCGCCACGCATTGCCGCTTATATTGGTTGGCAAGTAGTTAGGGCGTATATGGATAAAAACCCAAAAGTAACTGTAGAGCAATTAATGAACACTGAAGCACAACTAATTTTATCTAAATCAAAATATAAACCATAGCATGAAACAAACCGAAATAACTTTTAAAGTAACCTTAGACGAAAATAACCTTCCTACAAATATAGAGTGGCAAGCACCTGATGCAAATCAAGCCAGCAAATGCAAAAGCATGAT
>JABDDQ010000014.1:758-44681 GCA_013287545.1 Bacteroidota bacterium
GCATGATGGTTGCCCTGTGGGATGAGAAAGAAAACAACACCCTGCGCATTGATTTATGGACAAAAGACATGATGGTAGACGAAATGAAAAAGTTTTATATCCAAAATATTTTAACCTTAACCGATACGTTTCAAAAAGCCACCGCAGATGACGAAACAGCCGCTTTGGTAAAAGATTTTTTTAGCGAGGTGGGTAAAAGAATAGGGGTATTAGGATAAAGTGGTATCCTAAAGGGTACCGATTTACAAAAGTATAGTGCTGTCTGTTATACGATATGTTTATGTACGTTTGTATTACCAAAACAAACTCAACTTATAAAAAATGAAAAAGAATAAAATTATTTATTGGATAACAACCGGAATTATTAGTTTAATGATGCTGTTTAGTGCATCTATGTATTTTACAAGCCCTCAGGCAACAGCCGGCTTTGCTCATTTTGGTTTTCCCGACTATTTTAGAATTGAACTTGCTATAGCTAAAATAATAGGGGTTTTTATTCTACTTATTCCTCAAATACCAATGCGTATTAAAGAATGGGCCTACGGCGGTTTTGCCATAGTTTTTATATCAGCTTCAATAGCACACTATAATAGTGGTGATCCTGCGGCTAATATATTCGGCCCGATGGTGTTTTTGATAATTCTTATTATTTCAAATATCTACTTACACGAAATAAAAGAAGTTTAAACACTCACTACTTCTCTAACATCTTCGGGCATCAGGCGTTTTAGTAAGCCTTCTATGCCCGCTTTAAGTGTCATGGTACTGCTTGGGCAACCTTGGCAAGAGCCTTTCATTTGCACCGTAACTACACCTTCATGTAATCCTGTAAAAGCAATCATGCCTCCATCCTGCTCTACTGCAGGGCGAATATAGGTTTCCAATGCTTCAATAATTTTTGGTTCTATTTCGTTTTTAGGTGCAGCATGTTCGGTAAAAACACTTTTAGTTTCTTTAAACGAATTGTCAACCGCAACTTCTTGCGCGGGCAACGCAGTTACTATCGGATTTTTTTTATTTAAATATTCACTTATAAAGGTACGGGTTTCTAATAAAATTTCATCCCAATCAATAAAATCGTGTTTGTTAATTGTAATGTAGTTGCCCGAAATAAAAACCTGTTTGACAAATGGAAATTCAAATAATTTTTGCGCCAAAGGAGCTTGTTTGGTTTCGGTAATGTTATTGTACTGCGCAGTTGCACCTGCCTCTAACAACATCTTATTTGCCACAAACTTCATCGAAGATGGATTTGGGGTTGCTTCAGCATAAATCATATAAGGAATTTCGGGTGCGTCCATGGGCATAAAATTTTGTTACTTTGTACCTGCAAAGATACGCTACTTTTAATTTGGGTTATGCAAAAAAAAGTTTGATTTTTTAGTAATTGGCTCCGGCATTGCCGGCTTAAGTTTTGCGCTTAAAGTGGCACAACACGGCAAGGTGTTAATTATTACAAAAGCTAATGAAGATGAAACCAACACCAAGTACGCCCAAGGTGGCATTGCGGCCGTTTGGGATGAGCACGATAATTTTGAAAAACATATAGAAGATACTTTTAATGCCGGTGCCAATTTATGCGACGAAGAGGCGGTGCGCACCGTTGTTACACAAGCCCCTGAGCGTATTAAGGAATTAATGGAGTTGGGTACTTCATTTGATAAAACATCAAGCGGTACTTTCGATTTAGCTAAAGAAGGTGGGCATAGCGAACACCGCATACTACATTATAAAGATGCCACAGGCAAAGAAATTGAACGCGCCTTACTTAAAAAAATACACGAGCATAAAAACATAACTATAGTAAATCACTATTTCGCTATTGATATAATTACGCAACATCATTTAGGCGAACTGGTAACATCTAAAACAAAAAACATTACTTGTTATGGTGTTTATGTGCTAAACGTACATACACAAAAAGTAGAAACCATTTTGGCAAAAGTTACTTGTATGGCTACAGGTGGCGTAGGACAAGTATATGCAACCACTACCAACCCATTAATTGCTACCGGAGATGGCATTGCTATGGTGTATCGTGCAAAAGGACATGTGCAGGATATGGAGTTTGTGCAGTTTCATCCAACATCATTATACAATCCGGCTGAGCAACCAAGTTTTTTAATTTCGGAAGCGGTACGTGGTTTTGGTGCTGTTTTACGAACCGCTGATGGAAAAGAATTTATGCAGAAGTACGATGAACGTGCTTCGCTTGCACCACGCGATATTGTAGCGCGTGCCATTGACACCGAAATGAAAATTAGCGGTAACGAGCATGTGTTTTTAGATTGCAGACATCTGGATAGAAAAGGTTTTATAGAGCACTTCCCTAACATCTATAACAAATGCATGAGTCTGGATATAGACCCTTTTAAAGAAATGATTCCGGTTGTGCCCGCCGCACACTATTTATGTGGAGGAATTATTGTAGATAAAAACTCACAATCAACCATACAAAGTTTATATGCCGTAGGCGAGTGTGCCCGCACAGGGTTACATGGCGCAAACCGTTTGGCCAGCAATTCTTTATTAGAAGCTGTAGTATATGCGCATAACGCTTCGCTTGATGCAGTGAAAAAAATGGGGTCGGTTTCGTTTAAAGAAAACATCCCTGATTGGAACGCTGAAGGCACTGAACATGCCGAAGAGATGATTTTAATTACACAGAGTTTGAAAGAGGTACAGCAAATAATGAGTAATTATGTGGGTATCGTTCGTTCTGAAATACGCTTAAAACGTGCTTTTGATAGATTAGAAATTCTTTATAAAGAAAACGAAGCCCTATACGAGCAAACTACGATATCTCCTAAACTTTGCGAATTACGAAACCTTATTTGTATTGGTTATCTGATTATAAAACATGCCATGCGCCGTAAAGAAAGCGTAGGCTTACACTACATGCTTAAATAAATTTGGCTACTTAAACCAACTCGAGTACATCAAATAATTATTCGCAATACGGTTTACTTCACCTTCTAAAAGTTTCGCATCAATGTCTTTTACTTTTTTTGCCGGTACGCCGGCATAAATAGTACCCGCAGGTACATGCGTGTTTTCAGTTAGCACTGCACCTGCACCAATAATACAATTGCTTTCTATTACGCAATTATCCATTACAATAGCGCCCATGCCAACCAGCACATTATCATGTATAGTGCAACCGTGTACAATGGCGTTATGCCCTATTGATACATTGTTGCCTAAATTTACTTTTGTTTTTTGGTAGGTGCAATGTATAACCGCGCCATCTTGTATGTTTACTTTGTTGCCCATGCGTATAGAGTTTACATCACCACGCACCACAGCATTAAACCAAATGCTGCAATCGTTGCCCATTACCACATCGCCAACCACAGTAGCATTTTCCGCTAAAAAACAATTGTCTCCAAATTTTGGCTCAATGCCATGTACCGCTTTTATTAATGCCATTATTTATTTTTTAAAATGTCTTTTAAGTTTGGGCGCAACCTGCTTTTATAAACAGCCAGAGTTTCTTTGTCAGTTTTAGCTCTGCCTTTACGTAATTTACGTTGCTCTTCAACAGGTAACGCAACAATGCTCATACACTCAGGTGTGCAGCAGCCGTTATATTTTTGCTCACAGGCTTCGCACTGTATAAAAAGCAAATGACAGTCATCATTTTTGCAGTTAACGTGCCTGTCGCATTTTGCACCACATTGGTGGCACTCTGCAATTACATCATCAGTTATACGCTCACCCACACGTTCATCAAACACAAAATTTTTTCCTATAAATTTACTTTTTAAGTTTTGCTCTTTCACCTCATGCGCATATTGTATAACCCCACCTTTCAAGTGATATACATTTTTAAAGCCCTTATGTTTAAAATAAGCGCTGGCTTTTTCGCAACGTATACCGCCTGTGCAGTACATCAACACATTTTTATCTTCTTGCCCTTTTAAATGGTCTATCACCAAAGGCAATTCTTCTTTAAACGTATCGGCATCCGGACAAAAAGCATTTTCAAACCTGCCCACTTCGCTTTCATAATGGTTACGCATATCAACCACAATGGTATCGGGCTTATCCATTATATCATTAAACTCTTTGGCGTTTAAATAATTGCCTGTGTTCGATGGGTCAAAAGTTGGGTCATCAATTCCGTCGGCTACAATTTTATCACGTACTTTAATAATGAGTTTGTAAAACGATTTTCCATTATCCTCAACCGCTTCTTTAAAAGGCACGTTTGTAAAATAAGTTCGTGCATAAAGTTGTTTTACAAAAGCATCCCAGTTTTGTTTGGGTACACTCATTTGCGCATTAACACCTTCATACGAAAGATAAATCCTGCCAAAAACTTTAAGATTTTCCCACTCTATATAAAGTTCATTTCTGAGGTCTTGTGGGTTTTCAATTTTTACGTAGCGGTAAAACGAAATGGTTTTTCGTTCAAAACCTTCTTGGTTTAAAAGCTGTTTAAGCTCTTGTTTGTTTTTTCTGTTTCGTAGTTCTTTCATCTGCAGATAAGTATAATTGCATGTTATAATATCTAAATCGGCTACAAAGATACGATAAAACAAGAATTGATTATGCGGTTTCCACCAGGATTTTCAGGTAGAAAACTACTCTTTTACCTTGTGGTGCAGGTTTTTTTCGGCCACATCCTGTATCATATCGTGCGATATTTCATCACCCAAATATTTGTCAATTAATCGGTGTACTAAATAAATTACAGGAATAACTAAAAAAGCTGTTAGCAGTTTAAAAACATAACCCCAAGATGCATTATGCAAATACATATCTATGGTCCAATAACCAGGTATAACAAAAGCTATAAACTGAACAACAAATGTATCAACCAACTGACTAACCACTGTACTACCTGTAGAGCGAAGCCATATCATTTTTTTACCCGTGCGGTTGCGCAACATCCAAAAAACACCGCTATCTACAAATTGAGAAACGATAAAAGCTGTCATACTACCTATCATAATATACATAGATTGCCCAAAAACTTTACGAAAATTTTCATCAGATACAGGAGAAGTTGCAATAGCAGGAATATGTATACAAATTAATAAACAGGTAAAAGTAAACGCAATTAACCCAAGGGTTATGTAGGATAGTTTTCTTACGCCGCTTTGTCCGTAAAACTCATTTACAATGTCGGTTAAAACAAACACCACAGGCCACAATACGATACCAACACTTTGTACAAAAGTACCAAAAAACATAACCACTTTACCTCCAATCATCTCAGCTACGAGTGCATTAGTTATAAAGAAACCTGCCAATACTAAAAATACAACATCTTTTTTGCTGTTTAAATTCATACTTCTTTATCTAAAAAAGTTTGTATACAAGTATAAATATAAGTTAAATCGTTTTGCGAAATACAATAAGGTGGCAATATATACAATACATTACCCAACGGACGAAGCAAAATACCGTGCTGAATAAAATAAGCTGAAATTTTTTCTGCCAAATTATTTAAATATCCTCCCTCTTCAGGTGTTTTAATTTCTATAGCAATAACGGTTCCTAAATTTCTTATAGATAAAATTTTAGGATGTGATTTTATTTTTTCTTTAAAAGAGGCATGAGACGAAGAAATTTGTTGAATGTTTTTTATTGTTTCTTCACCCTCCAACAAATCCATGCTGGCTAAAGCGGCTGCACAAGCAGTGGGGTTTGCGGTGTAGCTATGTCCATGAAAAAAAGTTTTATGCTTGTCTTCACTTATATACGCGTCATAAATAAATTGCGCGCAAACCGTTACCCCAAGTGGCATTACACCACCCGTTATGCCTTTACTTAAACAAATAATATCGGGCTTGTTTTCTAAATAATCGGTTGCAAAAAACTTTCCTGTTCTGTAAAAGCCTGTCATCACCTCATCGGCAATGGTTATAATTTCATGCTGCTTACAAATAGAAAGCAACTCATCTAACAAATCAGCCTCATATATTTGCATAGAACCTCCTGCACCCAATATAAGCGGCTCAAAAATAAAAGCGCAAACGTTTTCCGTTTGTATAAACTGATTGAGTTTTTGCTTTACCTCGTCCACGTTTTCCTTAGTAGGAATGGGCAAACGCAATACATCAAATAACAAAGGCGAAAAGGCGCTTGTAAAAACATTACGTTCGCCCACACTCATGCTGCCAAAGGTGTCGCCATGATAGGCGTTTTCAAAAGCAATTATTTTCGATTTCGATTTTCCTTGATTGTGCCAAAATTGCAAAGTCATTTTAAGCGCCACCTCAACTGATGTTGAACCGTTATCACTAAAAAAAACTTTAGAGAAGTTTTTGGGGAGATGCTTTAGCAAGCGTTCCGACAGCTCTATGGCTTGCGGATGTGTAAACCCACTAAAAATACTGTGCGCGTTTGTACTTAGTTGTTCAAAAATTTTTTTAGCAATATAGGGGTGCGAATGCCCATGCAAATTTACCCACCACGATGAAATGCCATCTATATACTTATTGCCACGCTCATCAAAATAATAGGAGCCTTCTGAACGAATAATGTTTATAGGCGTTTCGGCATACTTTAAATGCGTAAAAGGATGCCATACATATTGTAAATCTTTTTTCTGCCAGTTGCTGCTATCCATTATAGGGTAGAAAATTCGGTCTCGTATTTTTTTACTACTTCAGCTGTTATGTGCCCTTCTTTATGTATACGACCCAATAGTTTTAATCCGCTTTGCTGAAAAATAATTTCTTCCGATAACACATTTTCAACTCCGCTTATTATGATGCCAAGCAAATTAATTTTTCTGCTTTTCAACGCTTCTATCGAAAGTAAGGTGTGGTTAATGCTGCCCAAATAATTTTGTACCACCAAAATAGTTTCGGCATCAAATTTCGGAATTAAATCAATCACAAAATCTTTTTCATTTATGGGTACAAACAATCCACCCGCACCTTCTATAATTAGGGTGTTATTGGTTTGCGGCAATTGAATGCTCTCTAAATCAATTCGTATGTTTTCTGCTTTGGCAGCTGCATAAGGTGCAGCAGATGCTTTTAGGGCATAAGCTTCTTTATGAAAAACCGAGCTTTCGTTTGTAACCAGTTTTTTTACACGTTCGGTATCATTGTCGTATTCGGTACCTGTTTGTATGGGTTTCCAATAATCGGCTTTAAGGGCTTGTGTTAACACGGCAGAAACAATTGTTTTTCCAACATCTGTTCCAATACCGGTTACAAATATTTTTCTCACGTAATTACGATTGCTTACGGTTGTTAAGCTCGTCGCGAATTTTAGATGCAAGCTCGTACTGCTCATCGTCTAAAGCGGTTTGCAAAAGCGTTTTAAGCTCTTCGGTAGATTTGCTGTGATATTCGTTATCATCTCTGCCCGAAACATGTTCTTGCACTTCTTCCGGAAGCTCTCCTTCATTACCGGATGATGGTAACGATTCGTCTTCTAAAATTATACCGGCGCTTGACAAAATAAACTCGTATGTATAAATAGGGCAATTAAAACGAACCGCTAATGCAATAGCATCGCTGGTACGGGCATCTATTTCATAATCTTGCTGAGTGGCATCGCTGCAAATAAGTTTAGCGTAAAAAATGCCTTCTACCAGGTTATAAATAACCACTTCGCTTACATTAATGCTAAAAGTTTCGGCGAAGGTTTTAAATAAATCATGCGTAAGCGGGCGGCTTGGGGTCATTTTCTCCAACTCAATAGCAATTGCCTGAGCCTCAAAAGCACCAATAATAATAGGTAAACGACGTTTCCCACTCACTTCGCCAAGCACCAAAGCATAAGCTCCGGTTTGGGTTTGGCTATAACTTAATCCAACTATATCTAAAGGTACTTTCTTCATTAAATGAGCCAACTAATTTAGCAATTTTTTAATTGCTTGCTTTTAATTTTTTAATGGCTTCGGTAAGTTTTGGTACTACTTCAAAAGCATCACCTATAATGCCATAATCGGCTGATTTAAAGAAAGGTGCTTCCTTATCTGTATTAATAACTACAATGGTTTTGCTTCCGTTTACGCCCGCTAAGTGTTGTATAGCACCCGAGATGCCGATAGCGATATATAAATTCGGACGGATAGCAATCCCGGTTTGTCCTACATGCTCATGATGTGGGCGCCAATGCATATCAGCCACCGGACGAGAACAAGCCGTAGTAGCACCAATGGCTTTCGCTAAATCTTCTATTATACCCCAGTTTTCAGGACCTTTTAAACCGCGGCCGGCAGATACAACAAGTTCAGCTTCCGGTAACGGAATCATTCCGGCAGTATCGGTTGATTTAGTTTCTTTTATTACAATTTTTGAAGTAATTCCACCTAAATCAACAGCAAAATCAACTACTTCAGCTTTATTATCCGTTAATTTTACAGGAAAGCTATTAGGCATCAACGAAATGATTTTTACATCAGAATTGATGGTGTAAATAGCAGTAGCTTTACCAGAGAACACATTTTTTTTCACCTCTAAAACGTTTCCGTTTACAGTAGGGTAATCAACTGCACCTGCAACCAACCCGGCTTTTAATTTAGCCGAAAGTCTTGGTGCTAAAGATTTTCCGGTAATATCAAAAGACGTGATAATAACTTTTGCTCCTTCGGCTTTAGCAGCTTGTTCAATAGCCACACCTAAATACACAGCGTCGTTATTTTTGTATTGGTCTCCTTTTACAACCAATACTTTTTTAGCGCCCGCTTTACCAATTTCTTCGGCTTGTGCGGCATCTGCATTAAACGCAATGGCTGTAGCCGATGTGCCTAATTGGCTGGCAATTTGTGCGGCGTAATTAGTAGCTTCTAACGAAGCTTTTTTTACTTTTCCTTTGGCAATTTCTATATAAACTAATACTGACATATTTTAAATTTTATAACCGTTCTTAAATAACTTTTGCTTCGTTGTGTAACAAGCTCACTAATTCTTCAACATTATTTGCATCAATGTATTTGCAGGTTGTTCTGCCCGCTGTTAATGCAAACGATTTAATGTTTGTTAAAGGAGCGTCTGTTGTAGCTTCAACAACTGTAATTGGCTTAGTACGAGCTGCCATAATACCACGCATGTTTGGTATACGCTGTTCGGCCATGCCTTTAGAACACGATATAACAAGCGGTGTAGCGCATTCAACAACCTGTATGCCGCCATCAATGTCATGCTCAACAGTAGCGGTGTTTCCGTTTACATCTAATTTAGTTGCTAACGATACGAAAGGAAAGTCAAGTAAACCACCTATCATACCACCAACTGATGAACCGTTGTAGTTAATGGTTTCTTTACCCACTAAAATTAAATCGTAAGCGTTTTCTTTCGCGTATTTTGCAATTTGCTCAGCTACAAAAAACGAATCCGGACTTTCGGCATTTACACGTACCGCATCATCTGCACCAAGCGCTAATCCCTTACGAATAGTTGCTTCGCTATCTGCCAACCCTACGTGAAACAAAGTTACCACTGTTGCTTTACCCGTTTCTTTCAACTCAAGCGCACGCACCAAAGCGTACCACTCATCATACGGATTAATAATAAATTGCACACCTTGTGTACTAAATTTGGTGTCGTTATCACTAAAGGCAATTTTAGTGGTCGTATCAGGTACATTGCTTATAGCTACCAGTATTTTCATATTAATGTTGTTTTAAAAACGAAGCGCAAATTTACACAAATACGGTTTGCATACAAATCTTAATGTTAATCCATAAAAAGCCTTCTTTTATCGAAAAAAGAAGGGGGCTTAGGGTTAAAAAAGGTTAAACCCTTTGTTAAGCTAATGTGTTAAATATCTTTGCCAAGCAACATGGTTCGCCAAAACTTAACACTTATAACTATAATAGTCTCTATTGCCCTTATTGCTTTAGTAGGCATACAGTTGTTTTGGATAAAAAATGCCGTTTTGTTAAAAAAAGACGAGTTCAGGCGCGAGGTGCGCGAGGCCTTAGATAACGTAGTAGATAAGCTTGAAAAGATTACCAATACTGCAAAAATTAAGAAAAAAATACAGTTATATAAACACGGCATAGCTCAAAGAGACCCATCTAATCCACTTAGTAAAGAAAAAATTAAAGTAAAAATTTTAGAGGAGTTTTCTATAGACTCTAATGGCGTTATCAGCAGTTCTATTAAGGAGCGACAATATGAGGGCGATTCGATAAACAACGTTATTGATTTTCCGATAGAGTTTGCCGATAGCACTTCTGATTACGAAAAGCTTAAAACACAACTGGTTGAAAAACGCGCGGAGTTATTTAGTGATTTGTTCGATGAACTTATTAGTGTAAACATCTATAAAGAATATAAGCCCGCCATTGATACATTAGTTTTAGATTCTTTACTACAAACCGAGTTGCATCAAAAGGGCATTTATGCCGGCTATCAAAGAAGGGTTCACCCCGCTCAAAAAGAAGATAGTTTAATTGCAGGAAACCGTGGCAACGCACCACCTCGGCAGCGCAGACACGGCTTTATTAATTTAGACCCAAACAAGCATATTTTTAGAATAAATTTATCTCCCAACAACGTTTTTATTGCACCCCTATATCTTACCATTCAGTTTCCCGATGAGCAAAACTACCTTTTGCGTACCATGTGGGTAACCCTTTCTATATCAGCCGTTATCATTCTTTCGTTAGTAATTGCCTTTTTCTATACCATAAACACCATTAGGAAACAAAAAAAATATACTGAAATAAAAAATGACTTTATCAGTAATATGACCCACGAGTTTAAAACCCCTATATCAACCATTGCTCTTGCCGGCGAAATGCTTTCGGATGGTTCTATTGTTAAAACTCCCGAAAAATTAGAGCGCTTTACTAAAATGATTCGCGAAGAAAATAAACGCCTGGGGGTGTTGGTAGAAAATATTTTGCAAACAGCCGTATTAGATAAAGGTGATTTTAAACTACAGCGTACCGATTTTGAGTTGAACGAAGTAGTACAATCTGCGGTAGAAAAAATACAGTTACAAGTAGAGCAAAAAAACGGAAAACTTCACACGAGTTTATCGGCTATAAAATCAACTATATGGGCAGATAAAGTGCACATTACCAACATTGTTCTTAACTTGCTTGATAATGCCCTAAAATATTCCAAAGAAATTCCCGATATTAGTATAAGCACAGAAAATATTTCTGAGGGCATTTTACTTTCTGTAAAAGATAATGGAATAGGCATTAGTAAAGACGACTCAAAAAAAATATTCGATCAGTTCTATCGCGTATCAACAGGAAACGTACATAACATAAAGGGGTTCGGACTTGGACTAAGTTATGTACGAGCCATTGTACTAAAACACGGCGGGCAAATATCAGTTGAAAGCGAATTAAACAAAGGCAGTACATTTAAAATATATATCCCATTTAAAACAGAGAACCTAAACACTAACCTAAATAAAACATAAAACCAATGAGTACCGAAAAAATAAAAATACTTTTAGCCGAAGACGATCCAAACTTAGGGCTTCTTTTAGAAGAGTATCTTCAGGCAAAAGGATATGCTGTAACCCTGGCCGTTAATGGCAAAGAGGCGTTTGATGTGTTTTGTAAACACAGCTACGATTTGTGTTTGCTTGATGTAATGATGCCTTTAAAAGATGGATTTACTTTAGCTAAAGAAATACGAGTAAGCAACAAACAAGTGCCTATTATATTTTTAACCGCTAAATCAATGAAGGAAGATACCATTGAAGGCTTTAATGCCGGTGGTGATGACTACATGACTAAACCGTTTAGCACCGAAGAGTTATTGGCACGCATACAAGCGGTTTTACGTCGTAGTATGAAAGCTATGGCTTTAGAAAACACGCAAACTGAATTTGGCATTGGTAAATACAAGTTTAACACCGAGACACAACTGCTTAAAGGGGGTACCGAAGATGTGAAACTAACCACCAAAGAAGGTCAATTGTTACGCCTTTTAGCCATTAACCAAAACGATATTTTAGATCGTTCGTTTGCGCTAAAAACTATTTGGCACGATGATAATTATTTTAACAGCCGAAGCATGGATGTTTATATAACTAAGTTGCGTAAATATTTAAAGCAAGACCCAAAGGTTGAAATAGTAAACATACACGGTAAAGGGTTTAAACTATTAGTTAATCACTAATAGTTTTAAATAATTTAATGGCGTGGTTTTCCGCACTGCGCATTTGTTTCTGATGCTCGGGCTTTTTGTCTTTGTACCCACAAAGGTGTAAAAGTCCGTGGGCTATAACCCTTAATAGTTCCTCTTCAAAAGTGGTTTTGTGAGTTTGTGCATTTTCAGCAACGCGTTCTACACTTATGTATATTTCTCCTACAATAAAATCGTTTTCGCAATAATCAAAAGTGATTATATCGGTATAAGCGTTGTGTTTTAAAAAGCCTTGGTTTATTTGTAATAATTCTTCATCCGAGCAAAAATTATAAGCCAGATTCTTTATCTTTCTTTTTTCGGAAAGGGCAATAGCAATCAACCAATGCTTTAGTTTTTTTTTAGAAGGTGTTTTGGTTTTTAAGGAAGCAGAAAAAGTAATTGCCATACGGCTATATTAGTTCAGGTTAAACGAAAGTAAAACGGTTTTTTCTTCGTTTAAAAATTCCAGTTTATCCGATAGCATTTTCATAATTAAAATGCCACGCCCTGTGTTTTCCGGATTTTCAGGTTTTGTGGGGTCGGTTACTTCATTAATATCAAAACCTCCCTGACCTTGATCGGTTACGGCAAAGGTTATTTCTTTAATAGAAGATTGGTAAGAAAGTTCCACTTTTTTATCGGGGTGGTTTTTATTGCCATGTTCAATAGCGTTATCAACAGCCTCGGTAACGGCTAATAAAATATTTCCGAATTTTTCTTCGCCAATTTGCATTTCTTCGCAAACATCTACTATGGCGCGCTCAACAACTCCTTCAGGGTTTGTGTGCGAATTTATTTGTATCTTTTTAGTCAATAGTGTAGGCATTTTGGGGTATAACAACAGTTTGTACGTCTAAGATACTAAAAAGTTACATTTATTTTTACTTTCGATTAACCCTATCCCCATTTAAAACCCCACAAATAGTCTGTTTTGAGGTAAAAAGGGGCTATTTGTAGGGTTTTATAAATTATAAACTATTTTTCAACCGCGTTAAAATACTGGTTTACTTTTTGGCGGTAATAAGGTGTTAAATCTGCCGGAATGGTTTTCAATAATTCAGTTTCTTTCTCCTTCATTTTTTGGTACTCTAAAAACACGGCAGGGTTGGCATAGTCTTGTGTTTTGGCTTCGTTGCTTTTTCGTTTTTCATCTTCTTCCTGTTGGCGTTCGGCTTTTTCGCTTTCCAGCATTTTAGTCATAATTTCTTGCTGACGTTTAATGGTTTCTTGCGTAATTCGTTTATTTACCAAATCTGTTTCTGTTTCCTCCATTTTACTTAGCATGTCTCCACCTGGCTGTTGCCCCCCTTCTTTCTTCATTTTTTGCATAGCCTCCTGCACCCCTCTACGTAAAGCTTCCTGCTCAGCCGCCATTTTAGCTAAACTCTCGCTTTCACCCGGGGTGTTTCCGTATGGGTTTGGATTCATCCCTCCTTTTTGCTGCCCTGGTTTTTCTCCCGGTTTTTTACCACCCGCTTCTTTACCCTGTTGTTCAAGCATTTTTTTCATTTGCTCAATTTGCTTATTAAGTTGCTCCTGCATTTTGCGCATGTTGCTCATACTCGCACTTGGTTTTTTACCACTACCCGGTTTTTTACAAGACCCTCCACTACCCGGACTCGGTTTGTTTTGCGCTTTCATTTGCGCTTCCATTTTTTCAAGCGCCTCGTTTAACATTAAAGCAAGGTTGTTAATAGATGTCATAGCATTTTGCCCTCGTACTTGCGCCTCCCCACTATTTCGCTCCTCAAGTGCCGATATGGCTTTTTCCATATTCATTTGCACCGCATTTATTTCTCGGTTTATAGTTGCCGATACCGTAGGGTTACGTTTGCTTAATGCAAACAAACTGTCTTCTATCATTTTACTATCATCCTGCAGTTGCTTTTGGGTTTGTGCCAGCTTAGTATAATGAGGGTCGTTGGTTTTTGTTTTCTTAATGTCTTTATCTAAATCTTCTTGTGCAAACGATACATGCAATAAGTTTTCCATTAATTGACGAACGGCTTCAACATCTTCTCCCTCCTGCTCTTGTTGCATTTTATTTAAAGCTTGTTGCATTTGAGCACTCATTTGTTGCATTTGCTCCGCGGCTTCTTTCTGGGATTTAGACGCGTTTTTTTTATTGTTTTGTTGCAATTGCTCCGATGCGTTTTGTTGTTCCTGACTTGCCTTTTGTTCCTGTGCCTTAGTATCCGGCATAGGCAATTGGTTTTCCAAACTTTTATTAAGTTCCTGCATTTGCTGAACGTCTTTTTTTATTTCATCAAATTGTCTTGTCAATTCATCTTGTTTTTGTTGTGACTGGTTTTTATCGCCTTCTTTATTTTGGTCTTTTTGTTTTTGGTCAGTGGTTTTATTAGCATCATCTTTTTTATTTTCTGCTGCCTGATTTTTTTCGTCTTGCTTTTTTTGCTCCGCAGTTTTATTTTCTTTATCAGCGGTCTTGTTTTTATCACCGTTGGCTTTTTTGTTATCAAGCTCCTTACTTAAATCGTCCTGTTTCTTAGCAAGCTCATCAAGCTTTTTAGTAACATCTTCCATTTTTTGCTCAACCTCCATTTGCTTAAATTGCTCCAGCGTTCTGTCTAATTCTTTTTCTATATCCTTATCGCTTAGTTTCAGTTTTTCTAATGTTTCCTGCACTTTATTCTTATCCATTTTATCCATCAGCTTTTGCAACTCATCAAACATCTTTTTCATTTCGGGCGTCATCATGTTTTCAAAAAGTTTTTCAAGCTCTTTTTGTTTTTCTAAAATGCTTTCGTTTTGTGGCTTGTATTTGTTTTGTTCTTCGTTGTTCTGTATATTATCTTGTTTAAGTTGATCCACCTCTTTTTCCAACTCTTTCTGATTTTTTAAAAGTTTTTCCAATTGTTTTTTTTCATCGTAGCCCAATTGTTTTTTCTCTAACACTTTTTTATTAAGGTCGGCAATGTCTTTTTGTAGCTCTTTGGTTTTTTTCAAGCTCTGTTCCAAATCTTTTTTAAGGTCGGCGTTGTTTTTATCTGTTTCTTTTTCAAGTTCATCAAGTGTGGGTGCTTTAAATACAGCAATATTTGTTTTAGCCGATTTAGAGCCATTAACCCCATCATTATCCCACACTTCAAAATAATATTCAACCTTATCACCGGGTTTTAAATCCATTTTAGAAATATCTATATAATGTACAAAAGGTTGGGTTAACTGACTCGTCTGCAAAGGCATTGTATACTCTTGTGCTTTTTCTGATGAAGCACCAGCGGTATCTGAGCTATAAATTTTATATTTAAACTGAAAATGATTAAACCCGTAATCATCTTTTATATTGCCCGAAAAATAAATAAGGTCTTTTTTAAGTGAGTCCGTCTTTTCGTGCAATTCAATAACCGGATAAGCATCGGGAATAACATTAATTGAATAGTTAACCGAATCAGCTTTCTGCACAAAACGATTATTGGTGTTTATGCTATAAGCCGCGTTTTGCATAAAACGTTTAGTAAACGAAAATTTATTTTCTGCCGAAGGTTTTAATTCTAATAATGAATCAGAAAAATGAAGAGAAATTCCATCGCTATTTTTTGTGTTAAACGTCCATGTTATTTTTGTACCCTGCGGAACCAACATATCGCCCGTATTGCTAACTACCTCATCTTTACGATTAAGATAGGCTGGATATTTTAATTGCGCCTCAAAGCCAAGCAAAACAGGTTTTGGTAAGGCGGTTAACTTATAGGGTTTAGATGTAAAGCCGCCACCCGAAAGTTGGAAATCAACATCCTGCTGCACATTTTTAAACGTATACGTAAATTCATCTGTTTTTTGTTTCTCTAATTTAAACTCATTTCCTTTAATTACCACAAAAGCTTCGGCGGGTGCCTGACTACCGGTAATTTTTATATGAACAACAAAATCTTGTTGTTGAACTGCTTTTAAATCTTTGTTTTCTATTTTAAATTGAAAAGGTGCTTCTTTTTCAAAATAGGATGAGTGATGAATCAGTCGCTTGGTACCAGTCTTTAATATTTTTGGCGCAATAATTAAAATTGAGAATAATAGTAAAAATGGAATTGCCACATACTTTATATATTTTCTATTTTCATTAATGTCTATAGCCGCTGTAAACGGAACCGGTTTTAATTCGGTAATTTTTTGATTAATGCTTGCATTCAGCAAATCAAGCGAAGCATAATTATCTTGTACCGATTGTAGTTGCAATACATTAAGTAATTTATCCTGCACGTTGGCAAAATGGCTGCCAATAATAGTTGCCGCCTGTTTATGGCTAATTACTTTACCAAAACTGTTTAGTTTTAAAGCGGGTACAACAATGTATTTTGTAACTACATATCCGTTTACAAAAATAAAGCTGTAAAATAAAACAGTGCGTATGGTTGTGCCAAACTCGGCAAAATATTCTAAGGTGCTTAATCCAATATAAAAAAGCAACACCAAGCCAACCGAATACAACAAGCCTTTTACAAGCTGATTTTTATAATACTTGCGTATAAACTCATCTAACTTTTGTATGATTATGTTATCGGCTTGGTTCATGTATAAGGTACCAGTAAAGATAACGCAAAAACATAGAGTTTAGTGCTGACCCGCTAAACTTTTTATATTGTCAGTCACCCCTTAAGAGTGTCATTGTAATCTCAATCTTAAGAAACTGTTTTCTTATGTTAATTTTTTGGTTTTTTGTGTAGTTTTTGTTGAGAAAAAAGAAAGTTTTTTACCTTTAAATAATAAAACGGGTAAGCCGAAAACCGAACAGAGTAAGCAAACAAAAAATTATTTAATATGGCAAAAAAAGTAGCAAAGAAGGCGGCAAAAAAAACAACTAAAAAAGTTGTGAAAAAAGCGAGCAAAAAAACAGCTAAGCATAAACCTGCCGCAAAAAAGAAAATTGTAAAAAAGGCAAGTAAAAAACCAACCCCAGTAAAAGTGGAAAAACGAGTTACTACTATAAACCCCTATTTAACCTTTAGCGGTAATTGTGAGGAAGCATTTATGTTTTATAAATCTGTATTTGGTGGGCACTTTGGTTATATGGGAAGATTTAAAGAAATGCCTCCAATGGAAGGTCAACCACCAATGTCGGAATCAGAGCGTGAAAAAATTATGCATGTTTCGTTGCCTATAAGTAAAGAAACTGTTTTAATGGGCAGTGATAGTTCTGAAGCTTTTGGTCATGCAACTGTTGTGGGAAATAATTTTTCTATTTCGGTTAGTGCAGCTACCCAAGCGGAAGCTGATAAATTATTTCACGGACTTTCTGCCGGAGGAAAAGTTACCATGCCTATCGCTAAAACTTTTTGGGGTTCTTACTTCGGTATGCTTATTGATAAATTTAATATACAGTGGCAAGTAAGTTTTGATGCCACACCAATGAATTAAGTCTGATATCTAAAAATAAAAAAGCTGTGTGTAATTACATACGGCTTTTTTATTTTTGATGGTATACTGTTTTTTAAATTTTCACGCCAATAATGGTAACATCATCTACCTGTTCTTGGGTGCCTCGCCATTCTTCAAACCTATTGTTTAGCACTTCTTTTTGTTCGACAAGTGGTAATTCACTTACATATAAAAGTAAATGTTCTAATTGTTTATTTTTAAATTTTTTGCCTTTTGGTCCGCCAAATTGGTCGGCATAACCATCGGTTAATAGATACAATACATCATCTTTCTCTAATTGAAAACTGTGATTGGTAAATGGTTTTTTTACATCGTCGGTAGAGCCGCTAATGGCTTGCTTATCGCCTTTCAACTCAATAAGATTTCCCTTGCGTACTATATATAAACAGTTATTCGCTCCCGAAAAATATAGTTTTTGTTGACTAAAATTTATAGCACACATAACCATATCCATGCCATCGCGTATAATTTCGCCTTTTTGTTGGGCTTTTAAATTTTTAGGTAATTCGTGATTTAAAAAATCTAAGGCTTGTGCCGGTGTATTTATATCGTTGTTTTTTATGGTTTGGTTCAATAAGGTGTTACCTACAATGCTCATTAATGCCCCCGGAACACCATGCCCGGTACAATCTACAACAGCAAGTACTACTAAGTTTTCGTTATCAGTGTTAGTGTGTACTTGTGCCATCCAATAAAAATCACCACTAATAATGGCTTTGGGTTTGTATAATACAAAATACTTAGTGAGCGCCTTTTGCATTTCTTCCGGTGGCGGAAGTATACTGCGTTGTATTCGTCTGGAATAATTAATACTATCTAATACTTCTTTGTTTTTTTCTTCTAATAATTCTTTTTGACTAACCACTTCGGCGGTGCGTTCTGTAACCAAATCTTCTAACTCTTTTTGTTTTTTACGCAGGGCCGCAGTTCTATATCTATAAAAAGCTACAATGCCTATTACAATAAATAAAACCGCAAATATTCTAAACCACCAAGTTAGCCACCATGGCGGACGAATAGTGAAGTTAAATGAAATGGGTTCACTCCAATAACCATCTTTATTAACGGCGCGCACTTTGAATGTATAATCTCCTGGAGATAAATTACTATATACCGCATCTGTTTTAGTAGTTGAAGGCAACCATTTGTCTTCTAAACCTTCTAACTTATACTGATATAAAATTTTATCCTGGCTTTTATAATTTATACCAACATAACCCAGCGTAATTCTGTTTTGATTATATGGTAAAGAAAGTTCCTCGGGCAAGTTATACCATTTTGTTACCCCATTTAATTTTATACCCGATTCGTTTTTTTCTTTTTCATCTAAAAGTTTTTCCCAATCTATATCCTGAAAGTTTACTTTTATGTTTTTTAGATGCATAATTGGAGCAAGCTTATCCGTCGCATCTAATGCCGGATCATAGCGGGTAAGCATTTTTCCGGTACCCCACCAAATAAACCCTTTTTTATCTTCATAACACGAGTTTTGAAGTACGTCATTTCCTAAAAAACCATCGTTAAGCTTATACACATGGCTACTTATTTCGTCTTTGTCAATAGATGCCGCATCTAATTTCGTTAACCCATTTTCTGTGCCCAACCAAACATTGCCTTGCATGTCTTGAAAAACACTCCATATTTTATCGTTGCTTATTCCGTTTTCTTCTGTATAGCTTGTAAATGTTTTTCCGTTGTATTTACAAGCGCCACCACCATCGGTACCAAACCAAAAGTTTCCTTTACTATCTTGCATGCTCGTGTACACCGTGTTGCTGGCAAGTCCTTCTTTTTGAGTTAGTAGTGTAAATGTTTTTCCATCATATTTACATACACCACCGGCATCAGTTGTAAACCAAAGGTTGTTTTCTTTATCTTCGGTTATAGAGTAAACTATATCACTGCTAAGCCCGTCTTCTTGCGCAAAACGTGTAAATGTTGTTCCATCAAACTTACAAACACCACCGCCATTAGTTGCAATCCATAAATTATGATTATGATCTACTACAAGGCTGTAAATTTTGTTTCCGCTTAAACCTTGTTCGTCTGTATATTGATAAAACTTTTCTCCATCAAACTTACAAAGTCCGCCACCATTAGTGCCAAACCACATATTATGGTCTTTATCTTCGGCAACGCCCCAAACTCTATTGTTTACAAGCCCTTGGTCGGTAGTATAGTTGTAAAATTTTTCTCCGTCATATTTACAAACGCCGCCACCGTTAGTGCCAAACCACAGGTCGTGATTGTGGTCTTCAAATGTTTTATAAACAGCACTATTACTTAGTCCTTCTTTTTTTGTGAAATGTGTAAAACAACTTTTATCGTATTTAGTAACACCATGCCCATCGGTACCAAACCACATATTGCCATTATTATCTTGCAATAAACTAAATATAGAACTACCGCTTAAACCTTCAAATTCGGTAAAGCATGTAAAATTAACTCCATTGTATTTACAAACGCCTTGGCTGTTGCAACCAAACCAAATGTTTCCGTTTTTATCTTGTAAAATAGCGTTAACCTCATTACTCATAAGTCCTGAGCCTTCAGTATAATTTGTAATTGTATTGCCCTTAAGTTTACTAACCCCGTTGGCATCGGTACCAAACCAAATATTCCCTACGTTATCTGCCAGTATGGTTTGTACCGTGTTTCCTACAAGCCCTTCTTCTTCGGTATAGGATGTAAAGTTTTTTCCATCGTATTTTAAAACACCATCGCCATAAGAACCCAACCAAATGTTATCGTCCTTATCTAAAGCCATACTAAAAATGTAATTACTATTTAATCCATTTTCTTTATTATAGTAGGTAAAGTCTTTTCCATTATAAGAGCACGCGCCGCCGCCCGCTGTACCAAACCAAATGTTTCCTTTCTTGTCTTCTAACATGCTCCAAACAGCATTGTTTATTAAGCCCTCTTTTTCGGTAAAAACAGTCAAATCTATTCCGTCGTATTTGCACACACCACCGCCATCGGTACCAAACCAAATGTTTCCGTTATGATCTTCAAGTATACTCACCACAAAATTGTTTGGCAAACCTTGTTTTTCGGTGTAATGTGTAAAATCGCTTCCATCATATCTACATGCGCCACCACCGCCCGTACCAAACCAAATGTTTCCATTTTTATCTTGCAGCATGCAGCGTATATAAGACGAACTAAGACCTTGTTCTATATCATAAAACTTAAGCCCTAATGGATTTTGTTCTCTCATACCTGGGGCTTTTGCAGCAACCGTTTTCGGACTTATGCAGGGTATCGTTTTTACAGAAGCTTTTACTGTTTTAGAAGTAACCCCCGAAAGAATTTTTCCTTCCACATTACGGATAGTTTTAAAACTACTAATGTCGTGTATGTTGTTAAACCCATTAGTAATTACAGGCTTACCTGCTTTCACAACAATGGGCTTTCCGGCTTCTACCGATTTGCCCGTAACAGGAAATGGCTTGCCTGTAATAAATGTATCTAATCGAGATGGTACAGCAGAGTCATTCGAAATTTGTGAAACGCCTTCCTTCTTTTTTGTTTGAGAATTATTAGCGCACGAATAAATTAAAAGTATACAACCAAAAAGAAAACACGTTTTTAGAATTGTGTATGTGTTGTTTTTATACATGCGCGAGAAGTAAAGATAATTAATTTTCTATCGGTTAGTTAAACCGATAAAATAAAAACCTACATAAAAAAGCTTAAGAATTACTGCTTATGACTTATACATTACCTCTTTAACTACTTTAATAGTTTTAACCACATTGGGTAAAGACTCTTCAATTAAAGTTGGTGCATAAGGTAACGGTACATCGGCTGTTGTTATACGGCGTATAGGGGCATCTAAATAATCGAACGCGTTTTTTTGTACCATATATGTAATCTCTGAAGAGATGCTGGCTAAAGGCCAAGCTTCTTCAACAATTACCAAACGGTTTGTTTTTTTAACCGAAGCAATAACAGTATCGTAATCAATAGGACGAACGGTACGTAAATCAATAACTTCGGCACTAATGCCTTCTTTTTCTAATTCTTCGGCAGCTTTTAAGGCTACTTTGGTAATTTTTCCAAAGGTAACAATGGTAACATCGGTACCGCTTCTTTTTACATCGGCAACACCAATAGGTATAATATATTCTCCTTCCGGAATTTCTCCTTTATCTCCATACATTTGCTCGCTCTCCATAAAAATAACAGGGTCGTTATCGCGAATGGCTGATTTCATTAAGCCTTTTGCATCATAGGGATTAGATGGTACAACTACTTTTAAACCCGGACAATTGGCATACCAGTTTTCAAACGCTTGAGAGTGCTGTGCACCCAGCTGACCCGCAGATGCTGTTGGGCCACGAAACACAATAGGACAGCTATACTGACCACCGCTCATACTATACATTTTGGCAGCTGAGTTTATTATTTGGTCAATGGCAACTAACGAAAAGTTAAAAGTCATAAACTCAACAACAGGACGTAAACCATTCATAGATGCGCCAATAGCTATACCCGCAAAGCCAAGCTCAGCAATGGGCGTATCAATTACGCGTTTTGGTCCAAACTCAGCCAACATGCCTTTACTTACTTTGTAAGCACCGTTATATTCGGCAACTTCTTCACCCATTAAAAATATTTTGTCGTCACGGCGCATTTCTTCGCTCATGGCTTCACGTAAGGCTTCACGAAATTCAACTGTTTTCATTGAGATAATTTTAGCGGAGCAAATTTAATCTTTTAAATAGATTGGCGATAATTTCTTAATTCTTAAAAATTAGGGAAATTAGAGGCTTGGTTTTATAAAATTCGTTTAAAAATTAACACGAATGAGTAAATTAGCTGCATAAATGAGCAAATTTTTAATAGCAGGATTAGGAAATATAGGTGACGAGTACGCCGAAACGCGTCATAATATTGGGTTTAAAATAGCTGATGAGCTGGCAAACGATGCAGGTACTCTATTTAGGAACGACAGGCTTGCCAGTGTGGCTGAGCTTAAATATAAGGGCAGACAAATTATTTTAATAAAGCCTACCACGTTTATGAATTTAAGCGGAAAAGCCATTAATTACTGGTTACAGGCCGAAAAAATACCGGTAGAAAATTTATTGGTTTTGGTAGATGAGCTCGCTTTCCCCTTTGGGCAAATACGTATACACCCAAAAGGCAGTGATGGGGGACATAATGGCTTAAAAGACATACAGGCAACCTTAAACACGCAAAATTATGCTCGTTTGCGCTTTGGTATAGCTAATGCTTTTAGTAAAGGCAAACAGGTTGATTATGTGCTTGGCAAATGGAATGAAGAAGAACGCAAAACCTTAGCCGAAAGAATTAAAATTTCTACCGATGCCGTAAAATCATTTGTATTTGCGGGCTTGCCACTTACCATGAATTCGTTTAATAGCAAGTAATTTGAGGAATAAAAACACACTCCCCTTAGTTATTGTTTTATCCTCTGTTTTAAGTGCCTTGTTTTTCTTTGTGTTATTTTCTTCTATTCGTTGCGAAGCTGACGATTGGGCTGCCGCAATTAATTTTAGAACTTATTCTCTTTTAGAAACCTATAAAAACACTTATTGGCTCGATACTTTACGTCCTATGAGTATATTGCTTTCGTATGTTGGAGTTGGCATTACAAGTAACACTAACTACTATCCAACAACCATATTATTATTGTTTATTACTATTGCCGGACTTTTTGTTTATTTCATCTACAGGTTATTGCAAGAGGCTTTTACGTTTGATAAGTCAAAAATTAATAAACCCCTTCTCTTGTGTTTCTCTTTATTATTGCTAATGAGTCTTTATTTGATGACCAGCAATCGATTAGAAATATTTGGTTGGATGTCGGCCTCGGTTAATCATTTAGTGCCTATTGTTTTTGTTTTCGCCGCTGCTTATATCCTCATAAAAGAATATAAAAAAACAGATTATTTCTATTTATCTATTTGCGTTTTTTTTATTGGCGGTGCCGCAGAGCATGTTGCACCATCGGTAATAGCAGTAATTTTTTCTTGCGGTTTTTTGTTTTTTTACAGTAAAGAAAATAAACACCAAGTGTGGCAACAACATAAAGTGTTTTTTACAAAACTTATTTTTTTTAGTGTACTACTTACTTTGTTTTTTTTATTTACCGTTATCACACCCGGGGCATGGCTTCGTTATAACAATACACAACAGTATGTAAAAGTTCATAGTCCTGAAAGAAGCCTTGAGGTTTTACATGTCGTTACATTATTAATGAGACCCTATAAATTTATCGCCTTTGGCTTTTTATTTTTTGTGTGGTTGCTTTTTACTAAAATATTTCAGGTTAAATTAAAAACAACTATACATTGGAAATATTTAGTCGCGTCCTTAATTGCTGTTGTTATACCAACTTCGGTTTTTTGTGTTTCTGCCTACAAAACCTTTAATGTAGATCGTATGTGGTTTATGTTTGATGCAACTGTTTTTATCATTGTAAGCATCTTGATACTTCAGTTTATTTCTAATAAAAAGCTAAGCGATGTTTTTGTTTATTCGGGGGCAATTTATATAATGGGTTTTTTGTTTTTTTTTGATGCAAGGCACATCCCGGCTGTTCGTAGTTTTGCTACCGAGCACGATAAAATTATCGCCTACCTGCAACAACAAAAAGAAGGAGAAATTGCTGTGGTTGATAGTTTTCCGCCAAACGACTTAATAACACAAGCCCGATTAACATCAGACCCAGAAGATAGTTTTAATGTTGTGTTTTGTAAATTTTATGGCATTAAAGCAAAAGTGGTTGTAACACACCCTTATAAAGAATGAGTTTAAACGGATGGTATAAGGCTGCAATTTATATATGCGCTTTTTTAAGCGTATGCTTTTTTGTTGTTTTATTTTTTTCAATTCGTTGTGAGCCTGATGATATGATAACAGCTTTAAAATTTCGCGACCAATCTTTTTCACAAATTATTTATAACGACTATTATTTTAATTTGTTCAGACCTGCGGCACTGATTTCATTTTTTAGTGTGGGTTATTCTGCCAACACCGATTTGTATCCGTATAGTATTTTGGGGTTGTGCGTTTTCGTATCAAGCATTTTTATATTCTCAACTTATAAATTAATTACAGAAGTTTTTAATTTGAACCTAACTACCGCAAAAGAAAAAATTACACTTATTTGTTTATCCATTCTAATTTTTACCTCTCTATACTTTTTAACCACCAACCGAATTGAAATTTTTGGCTGGATGTCTGCATTTATAACTCACTTTACACCTGTTGCATTTATTGTTTTCAGTGCCTGGATTATTATAAAGAAAATAAATTCAACGCTCGATTATTATGTATGGCTTACCATAGCTGCCTTTATTATTGGTGGTAGTGCAGAGCATATAACACCTTCTGTTTTAATGGCAATAATGCCAATTATGTTTTTAGTAAAACTTAAAAATAAAAGGCTTATATATTTTATGGTTATTTTGGTTTGTATGTATTTAGTTTCTGTCATCACCCCCGGCACTCTTTATCGCATAAACACAACAAACGAATACATTAGTTCACATCCCGCTTCACAAGTATCAAATCCTTTCCATTTTATTCAATTGTTTTTTCAACCGTATAAAATTATTGGGGTTTTGCTTCTTTGCGTTTCTTGGGTGTATCTTACAAAAACATTCAACATTCAATATTCTTATGCTATTCGTTGGTGTTATTTTTTGCTGTTTATTTTAACATCACTTATAATCGCATTACTTGTGGCTGCGTTTGTTTACAAATCGTTTGCGGAAACGCGTTTGCTTTTTATAGTGGACTTCTCGCTGTTTATTGCTATTAATGTAATTGCTTTTAAATTTGTAGCTAAACTCAAAGACGTTCGTTTTTTATTGCCTGGTTTAACAGTTGCATCTTTAGTAATTCTTTTGTTTTTTAGTTTTCGGCACATTCCTCGCTTATGCTATTTTGCCCATGAGCACGACAAAACAATTAACTATTTAAAACAACAACCAAGTAATCAAGTAATTACAATTCCGGCTTTCCCTGATTCAGACCTTACCAACCAAGCTCTTATGTACGCCGACCCTGAAAACGGGGATAATCAGCTATTTTGCCGTTTTTACAATATAAAAGCAAAAGTTTCGGTAAAAAATTAGGATTGCTTATATTTGATACCCCTTGATACCAAAAAATACCGTAGATAAAATTATTGAAACCGCACGCGTTGAAGATGTGGTAGGTGATTTTATTACCCTAAAAAAACGTGGTGCTAATTTGCTTGGTCTTTGTCCTTTTCACGGCGAAAAAAGTCCTTCGTTTACAGTATCTCCGTCTAAAGGAATTTACAAGTGTTTTGGTTGCGGTAAAGCGGGCAACTCGGTAAATTTTATTATGGAGCATGAAAGTCTTAGTTACCCCGAGGCTTTACGATACTTAGCTGCCAAGTACAATATTGAAATTGTTGAAAAAGAAATTACACCCGAAGAAAAAGCGCAGATAACCGAAAAAGAAAGTCTATACATAGTTACCAATTATGCGCAGAAATATTTTACTGATAATTTATGGAACACCGACGAGGGTAAATCAGTTGGTTTAAGTTATTTCCGTGAGCGTGGTTTTACCGATGAAATAATTAAAAAATTTCAGCTTGGTTTTTCGTTTGAAGACAGAAGAGCTTTTTCAAAAGCCGCTATAGCTGCCGCTTACAAACCCGAATATTTAGTAAAAACAGGTTTATCTATTTTATCCGATAAGCACGTGGATGGCACACCAATAACCATTAACGATATTTTTGATAGATATACAGGGCGTGTAATTTTTCCTATACATAATGGCACAGGCAAGGTTATTGGTTTTGGCGGACGCATACTAAATAGCGACAAAAAATTTGCCAAATATATTAACTCGCCACAAACCGATATTTACGATAAAAGTAAAGTTTTATACGGCTTGTACTTTGCCAAAAAACAAATTACACAAGAAGATAATTGCTATTTAGTAGAAGGTTATACTGATGTTACTTCTATGCACCAGGCGGGCATTGAAAATGTGGTGGCATCATCAGGCACCTCGTTAACGGTTGATCAAATACGATTGATACATCGCTTTACTAATAATATTACCATTTTATATGATGGTGATGTTGCCGGTATTAAAGCCAGCTTTAGAGGAATTGATTTAATTTTAGAAGAAGGAATGAATGTAAAAGTCCTTTTATTCCCCGATGGTGATGACCCTGATTCCTACTCTAAAAAAGTTAGCGGTGATGATTTAAGAGCTTTTATTAAAAAAAATTCGCTCGATTTTATAAAATTTAAAACTAACCTACTTTTTGAAGAAGCGCGGCATGAGCCGGTAAAAAAAGCGGCTCTTGTAAAAGATATTATAGAAAGCATTGCTATTGTACCCGATGCCATTACGCGTAACGGCTATATTACCGAGTGCAGCCACATTTTACAGGTTGATGAACAAACCTTGGTGTTTCAGGTTAAAGCAACGCGCGATAAAAAAATTGTAAAGAAAAACTTTCAACCCGAAGCCGCTCCTGTTGAAGCACAGTATTCTGAAAACACCAATCAGGAAGTAAAAGACGATTTACAAAAACTATTAGATGCCGATTTAAATCCCTTTGCTCAGCAAGAAAAAAACTTAGTGCGTCTGCTGTTACAATACGGAACACATTTAATTGAGATACAACATTTAAACGCAGACAATGAAAATGTTACAAGTGATGTTTCAGTGGCTGAATTTATTTTAAATGAGTTAGACCAAGATGAGCTTAGTTTTATGGACGCTACCTGCCAAATGTTTTTATATGAATTTATGCTACAAATTAAAAGCGAAAATATACCGAACACCGATTATTTTGTAAAACACAAAAACCCTCAATTAGCGCAAACCACCATAAACCTTATTAGTAGCAACGATCAATTAAGCGAAAGATGGAAGAGTAAACATAATATTATGACTGCTCATGAAACCGATAATATTAAAAAATCTATTACCCACGATTTATTTATTTATAAAGAGAAGCGTCTACAAAAACTGCTTCGTGATGAAAAAGAAAAATTAAGAACCGCTTCATCTGACGACGAAATTCAAACTATTCTAATTTCAGTGCAAAGATTAGATGTGATGAAAATGCGTGTTAATAAACTATTGGGCAGAACTATTATTTAGCTTATTATTCTGTACAATAAGGGTCTTGATGGAGCCGCATCGTTCTCAAAAGCAGCCACCTGTAAATCCATAAGATATGTTCCATCATAAATAGTATTTGGTATATAAACCAACTCGGTAATGGTACGCTGTGTATTGGTGTTTTGTGGATGTTCCCAAAAAGCCTTATGAGCAAGCAAGGCACCTCCATCAACTTCTTTATCAACGCTTGGGGTATCAAATAATAAGTGCTGCACACCTTTTTGTATAATATACTTCATCGCCTCTTCGTTGATATAACAAGGGTTGGTGCTCGAATAGTTTTTATGCGTTTTTGCTTCACTGTTTGAAAGGGTTCGAATTATCAATGCTTCCGGATTTTTATCTTCCAGAAAACCCTCCAGTATTTTTTTAGTGATAATTAAATCTCCGTTTGCTTCTTGGGGTAAAACAGTAATAAGTTCTGCCATAAACATAAATTGTTTCAGGCTTTTATTTACCGAATAAAATTCTCTACTAATATGTCCAACACATTCTGTGTGTGTTCCATGTCCGTGTGGGTTAAACGTAATATTTTTAAAATTTACGGAACCTCCTTGTGCCACCTCGCCTACCCAATCACCCATACGGACCGGCTCTATAATAGGCTCAGACACATACCAGGCCTTTACTCCGCCAACCATTACCGGTAACGAAATATCCATTGGTTTAGAAAAATCAACCCTAAAGGTTTTTTGTTTATGCGTAATTGTTGCTATCATCTTTTTTTGTATAAAATAAATCAGAAGCAATGCCATCTGCAAAATGCTTTCCTTGTTTGGTTAAAGTTATTGTGTTGTGTTTTGCGCTGATAAAGTTTTTTTGTTTGTAGGGTTCTAACTGGCTTAAAAAATATGCCATATACTTTTCCCCAAAATTATTTTTTATTTCCTGGGTATCACAACCCCATTCGGTTCTAAGGCGCGTTAAAATATATTCGTTGTATTTATCATTTGCAGTTAAAATTTCTTCCTCATAAAACGGGTTGTCACTCTCAATGGCTTGAATATATTGCGTATTGCTTCGCACATTAAACCTACGCGAAACACCATTATAAGAGTGAGCCGAAGGGCCAACACCTAAATAGGATAAACCCTTCCAGTAATTGCTGTTATGTTCTGCCATAAAACCCGGCTTACAAAAATTAGAAATTTCATATTGGTTGAACCCATTTTTTTCAGTTTCTTCAATGAGAACATCAAACAGTTGCGAACTCATTTCACTATCCACATCTTTCTCTTTTTTTTCTTTAATAAGGTGTTGTAATTGCGTCCTGCTTTCTACAGTTAAGTTGTATGAAGAAATGTGTTGTGTATTCAAATCAAAAGCCATATGCAAAGTTTTGCGCCAAGTCTCAGGGGTTTGAAATTTACTTCCATAAATTAAATCTATCGATATATTATCAAACCCCGCTTCCTGCGCCGTTTTTATACTGTCGAAATTTTGCTGAGCGGTGTGCACCCGGTTCATCCATTTTAATTCATCTTCATTAAAACTTTGCAAACCAACACTTAATCGGTTAATGCCTAATTTTCTTATTTCTCGCAAATAATTTATTTCCGCATCTTCAGGGTTTAGCTCAAAAGTAACTTCAGCTATGGGGTTTACTATAAAATTAGAATGAACAACCGATAAAATTTGCTCAAGCTCTTCAATACTTAATAAACTTGGTGTTCCACCGCCAAAGTAAATTGATTTAACTTCTTTGTCTTCTAAATATTGTTTTCGGATTTTTATCTCCGAACAAATGGCATCTACCAGTTTTTTTTTGTTATCAAGATTAGTGGAAAAATGGAAATCACAATATAAACAGGCTTTTCTACAAAAAGGAATATGTATATATATGCCACTCACAAAGCAAAGATGCTGAAACAAATTTGTGTGGCAAAAAATAAATGTTTAGTGCACCAATAAACCTTGAGCTTTCAGGTAATTAAGTTCGCTTATTTTTGTATTGAATGCCGCTTGCGATAAGCGATACTGTGCATCTTCATAACTTTGTTGTACAGTACGATATTCTATATAATTAGATAAGCCTTGTTTAAAACGCATAGCTGCAATAGTAAGATTTTGATTAGCAAGATCTACGCTCTGTTTTTCTATTTCAATAATGTTTAAGTTGTTTTGAAAACTTAAAAAGGCTTGGTACAAATTTGCTTTTTCTTGCAATCTCGATGCTTCTAATCTAAGGTTATCTGAATTTAACAACACTGTTTGGTTTTTAATGGCCGTATGTGTAGTAAGGTTATTAAGTAATGTCCACGAGCAAATAAACCCCGCATTAAACCCATAGTTTTGGTTTAATCGTTGTAAGCCAATATCGTTTGTTAGGCGTTGATACGTGTAGTTTCCTGTAACACCAATTTTAGGCATGCGGTTAGCCTTATATTCTTTTAATCCCAGTTCATCTATTTCTATTGTTTTTCTGTTCGCCAAAATAGAGTTGTTGTTTTTATCCGTATTCTCTAAAGCCGTTGCGTACTCCGGTTTGGTTTGTGTAATAATGGTATCAGGCACCATAAATTCAACATCAGGTGAGCGTTTCAAAAGGTTGTTTAAAATAATGCGTTGGTCATTTAATAAATTTTGTTGTTGTATAATTTGTACCTGAATATTATTAAAATCAATTTGAGTTTGTAACACATCAACATTAGAACCAGAACCAGCGCTCATTTTTTGTGCGGCCAGCTTTTTTTGGTCATCACCTAAGGCTAAAGACATTTTTAATGATTTAATATATTGTTGTATACTAATCATTTGGTAATAAGCCGTAAGGGCGTTCAGCAAAGTAGTTTCAACTGTTATGCGATATTGAATATTGGTTAGCTCTTCGTTACGGTTTAGTTTCTTTTTGGTGGCAAACATTTTCAGCCCATCAAAAAAATACCAAGTACCCACAATAGATGGCGCATAGCTGGTTGATATTAGTTTTTGTTGGTTAACATTTAATGCCGGGTTTGAATAACCTAAGGTGCTTATTGTTTGCCCGACCCCTAAAGGGCTTTGCGGGCTACCGGCCGATATAGAAATTTGTGGCAACATCCCTGTAGAGCCCCCAGATACCGTACCTCCGGTAGATTGCCCTCCGCCAACTAAACCAATATTATTATTGTTTTTAGCAACTTGGATATTGTTCTTGGCTATCTGAACATCAAAATTACTTTCAATAGCAAGCTTAATAACATCTTCCACCTTTAATAACTCCTGACCTTTTGCCAAAGAAGCTACCAAACAAATACATATAACAATAATACTATACGGTTTTTTCATATGACTTTACAGTTTCCAATTCATAATTTTTTACTTCTTTCTTTTTGTGTCCTCTTGATAAATAAGAGTACATAGCAGGAATAACAAACAGCGTTAGAATTAATGAAAATATAATTCCACCCACTACCACAATTCCCATTCCCATACGGCTTTTAGCGGCAGCACCTAACGACATAGCAATTGGTAAAGCACCCAGCGCCGTTGCAAGGCTCGTCATTAAAATGGGGCGTAAACGTGCGGCGGCGGCTTTTTGTATAGCTTCGCGGGTCGGCAACCCCTGTTCTTTTAATTGATTGGCAAACTCAACAATTAAAATACCATTTTTAGTAACGAGACCTATCAACATAATAATTCCTATCTCCGAAAAAATATTTAATGTTTGATTAAAATACCAAAGCGATAAAAGCGCACCTGCTAAAGCTAAAGGCACAGTAAGCATTACAATAAATGGGTCAACAAAACTTTCGAACTGTGCGGCAAGAATTAAATAAATTAAAAGTAACGCTAAGCCAAACGCAAACATAATGTTAGAACCACTCTCTTCAAAATCGCGTGAGGGGCCTGTAAGTGCCGTACTAAAAGTTGGGTCTAATTGGTTTTTGGCTATTCTGCGCATTTCATTAATTCCATCAGCAATAGTTTTTCCTGGCGCAAGTCCGGCAGAAACTGTAGCTGCTTCATAACGATTATATTTATATAACTGAGGAGGATTACTTAACTCTTCTACTTTTACCAAATTATCTAACTGAATTAAATCGCCGGTTGCATTACGCACATATAATGAAGTAACATCTGCCGGGTTATCACGATAAGGCATTTCAAGTTGACCCATTACCTGATATTGTTTATCATTCATTACAAAATAACTGAAACGATTTCCGCTTAAAGCTAATTGTAATGTTTGCGCAATATCCTGAACAGAAACACCTAACGATTTTGCTTTATCACGCAGTATACTAATATCCAGTTCCGGTTTATTAAATTTTAAATTACAATCAACCCCCTGAAAAACAGGGCTCTTATACGCTTCATCTAAAAACTTAGGAATAACCGCTTTCAGCTTATCAAAATTAGATGCCTCTATTACAAATTGTACGGGCAGTCCACCACGCGGACCACCACTGGCAGAAATAGTTTGCTCTTGCGATACAAACACTTTTCCTTCGGGCATATTCTTGGTTATTTTACTGGCATAATCCGCCCATTCTTGCTGCGATTTTGTTCGCTGACTGGCAGTATCTTTCATCATTAACCTCACAGAACCTGAGTTAACAGAACCCGCACCCGAAAAGCCTGGTGAAGTAACAGATAAAACCATGCGCTGATCTTTTATACTATCTTCTAAGGTTTTCGAAAGCTTGTCCATAAATTTATCCATGTATTCAAACGAAGTACCTTCGGGTGCTGTTGTAGTAATTCGTAACCAGCTTCTATCATCAAGCGGAGCCAACTCAGATGGAATTACTTTCATAATAACAACAATTAACGCAAGAGATGCTCCAATTATATATAACGCTACACTACGCTTGTTTAAGAAATTTCCTACCGAATGAAAATATCCATCTTCTAACCTTTGGAAAAAAGGTTCGGTCATTTCATAAAACTTACTCTTTTTATGATTTTTACTTACCAGTTTTGCGTTAAGCATAGGTGTAAGTGTTAATGATACAAAGGCAGATATAAGTACCGCACCCGCTATAACCACACCAAACTCTCTAAATAACTGGCCCACAAAACCCTGTAAAAATATAACAGGTAAAAACACAGCAACCAATGTAATAGAAGTAGATACTACGGCAAAGAAAATTTCTTTCGACCCTTTATGTGCAGCCTCTTCGGGGTCCATGCCATCTTCAATTTTTTTATAAATGTTTTCTGTTACAACAATTCCATCATCTACCACCAACCCTGTTGCCAATACAATTGCCAAAAGTGTTAACACATTAATGGAATAACCCATAATGTACATGATAAAAAATGCGCCAATTAATGAAACGGGTAAATCAATAAGCGGGCGGAATGCGATAACCCAATCACGAAAAAATAAATAGATAATTAACACCACTAAAATAATAGCAATAATTAAAGTTTCTTCTACTTCCGAAAGTGCTTTGCGTACAAACTTTGTGTTATCCAATGCAATATCAATTTTATAATCTTTTGGGATTTCTCTTTTAATCTTTTCCATCCTTTTATAAAACTCATCGGCAATGTCAATGTAATTTGCACCGGGCTGAGGCACTATACCTAAACCAATCATGTTTACACCACTAATTTTTAAATCTGTTTCATAATTTTCGGGGCCTAACTCAACACGGCCCACATCTTTAAACCGTACTATTTCTGTGCTGTTTGTTTTTAAAATTAAATTTTCGAAATCGCTCACGTTATTTAATCGACCCTCTGTTTGCACAATTAATTCATTGTTTCGTCCGGTTACTTTACCCGACGGAGACTCCAGATTTTCACTGGCAAGTGCGTTTTGTATATCTAAAGGAGTTAATCCGTATGCCGCCAATTTTTCCGGGTTCATCCATAAACGCATAGCGTATTTTTTTTGCCCCCATATTTGTATCGTGCTAACTCCCGGTATAGTTTGTAAACCTTCTAATAAAACATTTTCAGCATAATCATCTACCTCTAAAATAGAACGCGTACTGCTTTGTATAGTCATACTTACAATAGCATCACTATTTGCATCTGCTTTAGTTACAGTAGGTAAAGCATCTATATCCTGTGGCAACAAACGTACCGCTTGCGATACTTTATCACGCACATCATTAGCAGCGCTTTCTAAATTAGCACCTAAGTTAAATTCAACTGTAATGCTACTAACACCTTGTGCACTGGTTGATGAAATAGTGCGGATGCCATCAATTCCATTAATAACGTTTTCAAGAGGTTCGGTTATTTGTGATTCTATTACTTCGGCACTGGCACCCGTGTAGCTTGTTTTAACCGTAATAATGGGCGGATCAATTGCCGGAAATTCACGTACTCCAAGAAACTTGTATCCTATCACACCAAATAATAGAATGATAAGGCTCATTACAATTGCAAGAACCGGTCTGTTTATACTTGTGGATGAAATATTCATTCTTCCTGATTATTGTTTTATCTTTCCTTGTATTTTTACTTGCACATTTGGCTTTAATGACATAATGCCTTCTGTAGCAACTGTGTCTCCTGGTTTAAGCCCTTTTAAAACCTCTACCGATGTGTCGTTACGAACACCGGTTTCTATAAGAACCGAAACCGCTTTTCCGTTATGCACCACAAATGTTTTTTGTCCATGTATATCAGGAATCACAGCCATGGTTGGCATAATAACCGAATTATCTGATTTTAAAATTAATGTAACTTGTGCGTACGAACCAGGAAAAATCTCGCGTTTACTATTTTCGCAAACCGCGCGTATTCTTAATGAGCGGGTAGCGGCATCTATTTTAGGATCTATAGCATATACTTTACCCATATATGTATGTCCCGTTCCTTGAATAGTAATAAGCACTGTATCACTTAAATGAACAGCGGATGTATATTTTTCAGGTACACTAAAATCTATTTTAATAGGGTTAAGCTGTTGTACCGATGCAATAATATCACTTGGACTAATATTGTTTCCTTCACTTACATTTTTTAATCCTATAACCCCATTAAACGGTGCGCGTATTTCTGTTTTTGCAATTTGCGCCAGCGTTAAATCAATATCAGCTTTTGTTTGCTGCACGGTTGATAAAGCCAAATCATACTCTTCCTGACTAACGCCTTTTATAGCAAGTAACGCTTTTAAGTCGCGCTCTTTTTCTTCGTTAATTTTTTGTAAGGAAACTTGCTTTGCTAATTGAGCCTGCAAATCAGCGTCGTTTATTTTTACAAGCAGTTGGCCTTTTTCTACCTCACCACCTTCTTTAATTTGCATGGCAATTATTTTGCCCGATACCTCTGGTTTTAAAATAGCTTCTTCGTTTGCCAGTACAGTACCCGATAAAACTAATTTATTTTCAACATTACCACCTTTTACAATAACGGCTTTAATAGTAACTACGGGTCCTTTACCCGCTTGTGGGCCAGCCGCTTTAGCCTGCTTTGGTGATAGGAAAAATATTTTTATCAGCACAAACGCAACTACAATTGAGCTAATGGTTATAAGTGTTTTTGCCTTCATATATTTTTACGTATTTTCTTTGTTTTATAAATTGTTACATGCGAAGAAGGGAAATGCTCTATATTATGGTACACCTTAATAAGTGCCTCCGCAAAAGCCTCTCTTTGTTTTGCGCTAAAACCTTTAAACGCAATATCATTCAGTTCTTTTATGGTTTTGTGTACTTGGGGTAAAACTTTGTGTGCTTTGGGTGTAAGTTCTACAAAATACTCTCGTCTATCTTTGGGGTTTTGCACTCGTTTAACCAAACCCTTTTTAGTAAAGCCATCTATTATTTTTACTACAGATACTTTATCTATTTGCAAAACACACGATATATATTGCTGTGTACAATTTTCATTTTCTTCTAATAAAATAAGTACCGAGAAATTTTTTTCTATTTTTAAATGCTCCGTTTTAAGCGTAAGTGCTCCAAAATATGGTCGAGTAACCATGGCACATAACTTACCCAAAGGCATATTTTTATAGGGTTTATCTGCTTTACTCATTTTAAAACCGCACACAAATGTAGTTGATAATGTTAATAGTTAGCATTACGAACTATTAAAGAAGTGTTAAATAATTATAAGGCTATTTAACGGTCAAATTAAGGTGCTTACTTAAAAAAGCCCCCATACTAAAACAAGCCTGCAATAAATAACCGCCGGTGGGTGCATCCCAGTCTAACATTTCGCCAATAGCATAATGGTGGGGTAATTTTTTTAACTGAAAAAAATCATTAACTTCTTGTAATGAAATGCCGCCTACTGTAGAAATGGCTTCATCTATGGGTGCTACCGAGGTTATATATAGTGGCAGTTTTTTTATCTTTTCGGCAAGTGCGTTTACGTCAACAAAATCTTCTTTACTTGTTACACTTTTTAATAAAGCAACCTGTATAGCGTTTAAATTCAGCTCTTCTTTTAAAACGGTTGTGGCTGTTTTTTCTTTTTTATGAATAAGTTTATTCTTAATCGCATCAATAGTTAAACTTGGTTTTAAATCAATAAAAATATCAGCTATTTTATTCTCGTTTAATTGCTTACGTATTTGTGGACTTAAACCATAAACGGCCCCGCCCTCTATACCAAACTTAGTAATAACCACCTCCCCTTTTCTTTCTACGTCATTACATGTAATAGAAATATTTTTTAAACTTTTACCTTCCGCTTGTTTTAAAAATTTATCGTCCCATTTAATTTGATAAGCACAATTAGATGCCTGAAAAGGAATCAACCCAACACCTTTCTGTGCAAATAATTCTGTCCAAACTCCATCAGAACCTGTTTTAGCCCAGCTTGCTCCACCTAAAGCAAAAACAACTATATCGGCGTTTATAAAAACCTCTTCGTTATTCTGCCGAAAAATAAGTTCGCTTTTGTTGTTCCAGCCCTTCCACTCATATTTTGTTTTCAGTTGAACATTTTTATTTTTTAATTCGCTCAACATAGCATTCAACACATCAATAGGTTTTATGCCTTTTACCGGAAATATTCTTTTACTTGTTCCTGTGTATGTTTCAATTCCTATTTGTTTTAACCAGTTACCTAAATCGGTATTTGTAAACGAACGAATACTTTTTTCTAAAAATGTTTGTGGCGTATAACGTGTTACAAATTGATCTATGTTTTCTGAATGGGTTAAATTAAATCCGCCATCGCCTGCCACCAAAAATTTACGCGCCGGCGCATAATTTTTTTCATAAACGATTACATTAAAAAGTTTTTCATTTAACATGGCGGCCAGCATTAACGCCGCAGGACCACTACCAACTATGGCTACCGATTTTTTAATGGATTGTAAAGGTTAAAAAAAATCTCTTAGGCCTTTAAAATAAATAGTGTTCCAGCCATCAACAATATCTGCATAGGCCTCATCGGGTATATTAGTGTGGTGCAATTCTACTGAAGTGCCTTCTTTATGGTTGTGCAATTTTAGTGTTACAATAGATGGAGTTTCTTCGTCTTCGCCAAAATACCATTGCTGTACTATTTTTTTATTTTCGATAAACTCTATGTTTTTACCCACAATACTATCACCCATTATAGAAAATTCGCTACCTGCCTCTGTACTCATTACCGCATCTTCTTCGCCCGTCCATAAGCCAATAGTAAAAGGGTTGGTAAGCGCTATGTAAACCTCGTCAACCGGACCTTGTATGGTGTAATAATTTTTGTACTCTTTCATGTTATAATTTAGTGGCTAAGCACTCAAATGTAATTTATTTTTTCTTTAAGGGTTTTAGTAAATCGTCTAAGCCATTCATTTTAATTTCTAACATGGTTTGTAAAAGTATACCAAGCTTGCCTTCCGGAAAACCTTTGCGGTTAAACCACTCTAAGTAAGATACGGGTAAATCGCATAAAAGCATTCCTTTAAATCTGCCGAAAGGCATTCTCATTTCTACTAATTGTAAAAGCAGTTGGGGGTTTGGCAGCATGAGGTTGGAAAATTTGTCGCTAAATAAGTGGTTTTTGGGTTGTTAGGTCGTTTTTTAACAAAAAAGTTCAATATTTGCATAAAATATTGTTGTATTATTGTTTAGTTAAAAAATGTTTACAATAAGATAACTTTGAATTGAGCGAACACTAAAACAGAATAAAATACTTTTGCTTAAAACCAAAGTGAACATCCTAAGGGAGTTACAATCCTTAACCACTTTCAAAATATATTTGTATACATAGTTTTAAAAATGAAAGTGGGCTCAAATAAAAAAAACGGTTTTACTCTTTTCTCCGCTTCCGGTTTACTCATGTTGCTGTTTGTTTTTGTGTTTTCTACACCAAAATTGGTAAAAGCCCAGGCTTGTATCAACGCTTTTCCACATGTAGAGGATTTTGAAACAGCCCCAACATGGACTGCATTAACTGCGCCAACAAGCTCTGTGGCAAACACTTGCGACTGGACGTGGGGAACACCAAATCATACGTATGTTATAAAAAGCGCTGGCAGTGGAAATAAATGTTGGTGTGCCGGAGGGTTAACGGGTTCTTTTTATCAATTTAATCAAGAATCATACATATACAGTCCTTGTTATAATTTTACAAATCTTCTGTATCCGCACATTCAATTCAAATTGTTTTATGATTTGGAGTATAAATATGATGGCGGAAATCTTCAATCATCAATAGACAACGGAACCACGTGGCAAGACGTTGGGGCGCTTAACGATCCCACTGATTGCAATACGGCTTATTGGTACAATTACAGCGGTATAAAATTCCTCGATCAACCTACCGGTTTCGTAGCATCCAAAACCGGGTGGTGTGGCAATACACAAACGGGTGGCACTGGTTGGGACCAAACAAATACCGGGGTTAATTGTGTTGGTGGAAACGGTTTAGGGCATTGGGTTACTGCTCAGCACTGTTTAACGGGTTTGGGAGGACAACCTAATGTAATTTTTCGTTTTACTCTTGGCGCAGGCTACACCTGTAATGATTTTGATGGTTTAGCTATTGATTCGGTAGCTATTGGAAATGGCATCATTAACACCACAACCATAAACCCCACGTGTAGTGGTGGTAACACAGTAAGTTTTACTTCGGGTGCAAAAGCTTGCCCCACCACTACTTGGGCCTGGAATTTTGGAGATGCGGCTTCAGGCGCAAATAACACATCGACAAATGAAACCGCATCACACACCTATAGTGGGCCCGGCACTTATACCGTTAGTGTTATTGCTTCGGGTGGGGCTTGTAACCCTCCGGATACAGCAACTCAAGTGGTTCATATTTTAGCAGTTTCTATTACTTCTTTTACTAATGCAACTTGTGCTACACTTGGCTCTGCAACCGCTTTAGCAACAGGCGGAACAACACCCACTTATTCTTGGTCTAACGGAAATAATACAGCAACAGCAACAGGTTTAAATGCGGGTACTTATACTGTTACGGTAACCGACCCTGCCCCCGCAGCATGCCCCACTCAAACAACAGTAACAATTACGCAACCAAATCCTATAGTTATAACTTTATCAAGCACACCAGTAAGTTGTAATTCTAATAACGGAACTGCAACAGCGACCTCAGTTACAGGCGGCACTGGAGCAGGAACATATACTTATTCGTGGAGCCCAAGCGGAGGAACAAGCACAACAGCGTCCGGTTTATCTGCTGGCGTTTATACACTAACCGTTAAAGATGCCAACTCTTGTATAGGAACGCAAACAGTTCAGGTGGCTAATAGTTCAGGACCACAAGTTACGGTATCATCAACCAGCGTAACTTGCAATGGCGGAAGTAATGGTAGTGGTACAGCCCATGTTACGGGTGGTACAGGTACTATAACTTATACTTGGTCTCCTACTGGCGGCAACGCAGCTACAGCGTCTAATTTATTACAGGGTACTTATACAATTGTAGTAGCAGATGCAAGCCCTTGTGCGGTTACTAATGTAATTACTATTGCGCAACCAACAGCAATAACCACTGCTACATCTAACACGGCGGCAACTTGCGGACAAGCAAACGGCATGGCAAGTGTTGTTGTTTCGGGTGGCGTTTCGCCATATACCTATACCTGGAGTCCAACCGGGGGTAATACAGCAAACGCAACCGGTTTGAGTGCTAACACTTATACCATTAATGGCGTAGATGCGAATGCGTGTACTTATTCTACACAGGTTACTGTACAACAAAATTCGGCAGTAGTTGTAACAGTAACAAGTACGCCGGCAAGTTGTGGAAATAACAACGGAACAACTACGGCGTCTGCTACGGGCGGTTTTCCTGGACAGGCGGGGTACACTTATTCTTGGACACCAGGTGGTGCAACTACAGCAACCGTGTCTAATTTAGCTCCTGGTGCTTATGCTGTTTCGGTTACAGATTCGTTAGGTTGTGCTACAACCAAAACAGTTACGGTTGGTAATTTTCCTTCACCTGTTTTAACTATTACACCAACAAATGTTAGTTGTAATGGCCTAAGCGATGGTAGCGCTTCCGTTAGCATAAATGCCGGAACAGGAACAGCGCCGTTTACATATACCTGGTCGGCTGCCGGTGGAACTGATTCTATAATAGGTAATTTACTACAAGGAACCTACACTGTTAATGTTACAGATGCCGCTACATGTACTGCAACGGCAACGGTAACCATAAATCAACCACCTCCACTAACCGTAACAGCAACAGGAACCACCTCCACGTGTGGACACGCTAATGGTAGTACAAGCTGTACAGCTGGAGGAGGAACACCAGCCTACACCTACACATGGACTCCGACCGGAGGAAATAACACAACGGCAACAAACCTTGCGGGAAATATTGTATACACAGTTACCGTAAAAGACAGCCACAACTGTTTACAAACAGCAACATATTCTGTTGGCGGAACACCATCATTAACTTTATCTGCACCAACCACCACAAATGTTACTTGTAATAATGGACACGACGGAGTTGTTGCTGTAACACACGGCGGCGGTACAGGTGTTATAACCTATACTTGGCTACCAACCGGCGGTACAGCAACAGATTCAATATATAGCAATTTAACAGCAAATACTGGAGGTAGCACTTACACTGTATTTGCTATTGATGCTATGGGCTGTTCGGCTATCACACAAGCAACAATAACAGAACCAACCCCTGTTGTTGTAAACACAAACGGACTAACTATTTGTAACGGTCAAACAGTAACCATATCGGCGGCGGCCTCAGGTGGAAACGGCGGAAACTATACATATACATGGACACCAACAGGAAGTAACACCTCTGGCATAAGTGTTAGTCCCCCACCGGGCCCTAATGTCTACTCGGTTACAGCTCAAGATGTTAAGGGTTGTCCATCTAATACAGATACAGCCATAGTAAATGTGTTACAACCCCTAAATATTGTTGTAAGCACAAATGATACTGTTTGTCCGGGGCAACCGGCTCACTTAACCGCACTAACCGAAACCGGGGGGTTGGGAGCGGGTAATTATACCGTAACCTGGCTGCCTGTAGACAGCGTTGGGAATCCATTAACTGTAATTCCAACAACACAAAACACAGTTTACACATACACCGCTGTGTTATCAGATGGTTGTACCGTAGCCAACGACTCAACAACCGGCGTTGTAGTTACACGCCCTATTCCTGTAATAACGTATAGTGCAACTCCATTGGCTGGTTGTGCTCCTTTAACAGCAAGTTTTTCTCCGGCGGGAGTTAATAATATAATATCTAATAGTTGGTCTTGGAATTTTGGCGACGGAACCACAAGCTCTGCCCCGAATGGAACCATACACACATATATTACTCCCGGTATATATCATCCAACATTACATGGAACTACTACAAATGGTTGCCCCGATTCATCCGGCTTTGTTGATGCAATAACTGTTTATTCGCAACCACATGCAGACTTTACTGCCTCGACCTTTGAAACAGATGTTTATGATAACACCATATATTTCACCAATTTATCTACGGGCACAATTACCACTAACTCGTGGGAATTTTTAGGTCAAAATTATGGCACCAATACACAAAACACATCGTATACATTTTTTCCCGAAGGCACCTATTCAGTAACATTAGTGGTAGTAAATCTACAGGGCTGTATAGACTCGATTACAAAAGAAATAATTATAAACCCTATTTTTACTTTTTACGCACCTAATTGTGTTACACCAAACGGAGATGGAAAAAACGAAAACTTTTTACCCGAAGGAACCGGATGGGATAACGCTAATTTTAATTTATGGATATTTGATAGATGGGGCGTTATGTTTCACCACACAACAGACCCATACCAAGGATGGAATGGCACCAGAAATGATAAAGTAGTACAAGAAGACACCTATGTTTGGAAAGTAGATTTATTTGATGTTTTTGGTAAACCCCACCAGTATCACGGAATTGTATCCGTAGTCAGGTAACTATTTTCTTTTTTTCACATCAACCACCTCTGCAAGTTTACCACCCATACATGTTGACATGGGTTGTTTTTTTGCCAACGTGTATTTTACCCAAATTTTTTCCTTATCCTTTTTAAACTCATCTGCTAATTTATCGGGAGCAATTTTTGTCTTTGCTTTATTAGCCAATTCAATTAAATAGCCGCAGTTTTCTACTTCATAATGAATTACAATCGCTTTTACATAGCCTTCTTTTTCGTAATTTATTTTTTGTTTTTTTTCTTGTGCGTTTACTTTAAAAGTAAACAACGAAAAAACAAGTGTAAAAAGCGTTATAATGCGAAACATGATTTAATGTGTTGGGTTATGTAACAAAACTACAAAATTGAATTTAAGTCCCACATTTCTGCAGGACTTAATCGTTCCAATAAATTATCTAACCGCTATCGGCAAATCTTTTGGAGCCTTTATGGTGTAAGCAAAATTTACGTGTTTCGTATCTTTTGCTTTAATGGTTTGTCTCCAGGTTAGTATACCGGTCGATTCCTCATAAGCAGCATTCCCTATATTATCTTTTGTTATAACAACATCTTTTCCGTGTGTAATAGGCAGCTGGTCTTTAACTTCAATTTCTATATTTTTTGTGTTGCCGTTTTTCAGAATTATTTCATATGCAAATGAATAAACTTTGTCGTCGTTTAATAATTTTTCCTTGCTTTTATCTTTTTGTTTTACGCGTTTTACAACTACGTTATCGTCTTTACCCAGGGTTAAATCAAGCGTATCATTTGTGGTGGCAGGGTTAATGTAGGTTTGCCCAACATAAGTTCCTGCATAAAAAACACTCGCTTTACCGGGTAGTAAATTTAGGTCTTCCCAACCTGTTACGTGAGCTAATAAGTAAGCTGTAACATCCATTTTAGGGATTGTTTTGTATATGTATTTGGTATCTAAATCTTTTTGTAAAACAGCCACGGTATGTTTTTTATTATCAGATTCGATGCTATAGGGTAACTTAATTTCAAAAGTTGCTTGCACCTGTTGGTCGTTAGTGGCAACATATTCGTAAGCTTGTTTTGCGTTTTCCTGTTCTTCTTTATATTCATCGTTCTTCTCTGCGGCAGCTCCATTGCTCGCAAAAGCCTGCATGGGGGCGGCGGCGGCTAAACGCGCTTTTTTGTCATAATCATATCTGTGTACGGGTTTAATCGCATCCAAATACCAGGCGTAAAGCTCGGGGGCATTTAAGTTACATTGCGGTGTTCCGGTAGATAGAATTAATTTTACATTACTCCAGTCTACATTAGTGTGCTGATAAACAACCCCTTTGTACGTTAATTTTACTTGCGATTCAACACCATCGGTGCGCAAATCATACATGGGGTCCCAGCCGGCCGTGTTTACAAAATAATTTATGCTGATATTAGCCTGCATTGCCACATCAGAAATTATACTCACCGTGATTTGATGGTTTGTTTTATAAACAGAAGAAATATCCTGATCACCCAAATCAGCGTTAACACCATTTAACCTGTTTTGCAGATTTTGCTTTGTAAGGCTAAGTTGCTCGCTCTCTTTTTTAAGTAAATGCAAATCATTGTAAATCGCCGTTAGTTTCTCTTGCAAATAATTTAACCCATCTTTTAAAAAAGATAAGGAGTCTTTCTTTGCTTCACCTTTAAACAAACGGTAATTTAGCAACACAGTTTTCTCCATGTTTAAAACCTCTTTTTTATAATTTATTTCTTCGGTTTTATAATCAACCAACGCTAAAGAATCCTTTATTTGTTTAATGAGTTTTACATATTTTAAATCTGCACTATTTTTAAATTTATCTAAATCAGGCATTTTATCGGTATACTCACTTTCTGTAATTATAAAATTACCGTTACCCCCAACCTGTATGCTGTTTGGGCTTACGCCTTCTTCAAGCCATTCAAACACTATTTTATTTTCTCCGGCAATCAGGGTGGTTTGTGCCTGCCTGAAAATTTGTGCACCATTTTTATATACAATAACTTTTTCGGGTTTAGTTT